>NZ_JAVJUO010000024.1:0-138068 GCF_040220555.1 Coleofasciculus sp. C1-SOL-03 | reverse complement strand
AGTGCCACGACACGTCCTTGGTTCTCGGACAATTGTCGTGGCACGTCATGGGGAACGCAGATGTAGTGTTGACCATGATGGAACACCAATCGACAATCCCCAATATTGTCGGGCAACTGTTCTGTGTAGCGTATCTTACCCTCATTTAAGACAAAGCTCTGGTGTTTAAAGAGGAGTTTCGATACAATAGTAGATAAAGTCCATTCTCTAACTATTTAGAGAAAAACTACCCCCTTAGAGGCAAATTTGATTTATCATACCACAATCTACCAATCAATGGGCAGTAGTTGCAAGTATTCACCACAACCAAAAGAAGCTCACGAACCTGCTGATGGCAGAGGAACTCAAGATTGAGCATGAGGATTCTACAAAATTAGATCCGACAAAATTAGATCCGTGTATTCAAAGATTAGGGTGCTAGTATACAAAATCTGGACAAACCTTTATTATAACTCATACCTGAGTGTAGAGAGTCTGGTTTGAGAAAAATGAGATCAAAAAACGCGGCAATAGCCCGTGTCATGCATCCAGTCCACCAACAAAAAGTTAGGGGTTTTTTAAGTGATTGCTGTATCATCTTTGCGCCCAGTTGAACGTAACTGGGGAACCATTAGCTTTGCTTCTACCCTTTACCTTTGCCCAATTCTCGACCTACTTGTCGAACAAATTCCGCGCAAGTGGCGACCAGAGATCCGACTTGGACTCCAAGAGGCATTGGTAAATGCGGCAAAGCACGGCAATAATTTAGACCCGAGTAAGACCGTAATGGTTCACTTTTGTGTCATCGATGATGAATATTGGTGGATAATCTCAGATCAAGGTTCCGGCTTTTCTCCGCCTTGTCGTCAAGGAGAGACTAGCGACAGTTTTCCCCATGATGAATCAGAAAATGGTAGAGGGTTATGCCTCCTCTACCAAATTTTCGATCAAGTTCACTGGAATCCTCAGGGGACTGAATTACGAGTGTGCAAACACATGAAGAGTCGATCAAGGTTACCCTTGATTCCCTAGCGATCGCGATTTCCATGAGTTGGGCAAGGGGGGGCTGAGATTGAGCGATCTAGCCATCCTGACGCCTGACGCAATCGAACCAGAGCTTCCTCTGGTTGTTCTTTGAGCAGAAAGACTAAAGCCGCCGCTGCTTGCTCCTTGGCTCTAGCTGGGCGATTTGACTTTAATCGATGCCAATCTTGGGGTGTGATCCCTAAGCGTTCTGCCAAGGCTTGGGCAAGTTCTAGGGTACTGGCATCTTTGAGACTATCGGTTTTGGTCAATTCCATCAGTCTAGATATAAGAGTTGGTTAAGCGAATCTCACGGCTGAAACCCCTAGTAAAAGAGGGCATAAGGCTGCACTTGTTTATCGTGTCTGCTTTTGCGTCTATTGTTAACTACGGGGGTTATGTCCACGCCCGTTGTACTAGGGTTTCGTGTTTGATTGTAGATCTTTTTTCGCCCATCGACTGTTCCCTATTCCCTATTTCCTTATGAGCGCTGATTGGGATCAGAATCAGCAACATCCCGATGCTGACGAATTTGAGCAAGTGTTATCTGAGGTCGAGCGATCGCTAGAAGCTCTTAAAGAGCGCTATGCACAAGTCCAACGGGATCAACAGCGACAAGCTCAGCTTCAGCACCGTCGCGAGCAAATTAGACGATCCCCACGTCAAATCCGTAACCCACCCGCCTTAAAAGCTGAACTCCGGCAAATTAAGGAGCAGCTAGAAACCATTGAACTCAATCTAGAGAGTCGCCTTTTTTCCTGGAGTGCTTTGAAAGAACCCTTTTGGCAAGCCGTTCGCTTTGGCGGACTGGGGATTGCGATCGGCTGGTTGCTCAAATCTTGTGCCGGTTAATCGGTAGGGGCGACCCGCCTGCATCAATTAACAATCCCAGTTAGCTCAATGGTATCGGGTCGCCCTCCACTCAATGTCCTCGCCTCACCCTCTTCTCCTTGCCAATTGGCGACAAAACCCTTCACAATAGTTAACGAACCGCCCAATCTGCCCATCCTGTTTCTACCCGGATTTCTCGTCGCCGAGCTTGAAGGATTGATCCACACCAAGGCAGTGGAACTATCTATCTCCGGCTCATGACCAATCCCCCGTCCATTCAAAAAAATAATTGATCCTATTGTGTTTTACATTGATCCCCAATCGGAATTCCTATTCAACTGACGCTAAAACCAGCTAAATGAATTGTCCAGATAAGGACAAACCGGGTAGGACTGATTCTGATAAACTGTCAAAATTATGCAAAAGAAACCGATCGCACAACTTTTACGCACGGGTCAGCCGGATGAAACCGTAACCATCCAAGGCTGGGTACGCACGAAACGAGAACTTAAAGAGTTTGCCTTTATGGAGGTGAATGATGGCTCCTGTTTGGCAAATTTGCAAGTGATCCTGAATCCCGACGTACCGGAGTATCAAACGATTCTCCAACAGGTCAACACTGGGGCGTCTGTAGAAGTGGCTGGCGTATTGGTGCCGTCTCCGGGAAAAGGACAACGAATTGAATTGAGGGCAAATTCGGTGCAGGTGTATGGGGAAGCCGATCCCGCCACTTATCCGCTACAGAAGAAACGCCATTCCTTTGAATTTTTGCGAACCATTGGGCATCTGCGATCGCGTACCAATACAATCGGTGCTGTGTTACGAGTGCGTAACGCTTGTGCTAGTGCTATCCACCAGTTCTTTCAGGAACGGGGATTTTTGTGGATTCACAGCCCGATTATCACCGCAAGCGATTGTGAAGGGGCGGGAGAACTGTTTACCGTAACCAATCTCAACCTCAACGAGATTCCCAAAACCGAAGATCAATTGGTGGACTTTAGCCAAGACTTCTTTGGACGCCAAGCCTACCTGACGGTTAGTGGTCAACTGCAAGCCGAGGTGATGGCGATGACATTTGGGAATGTGTATACCTTTGGTCCGACATTCCGGGCGGAAAATTCCAATACCTCCCGCCATTTAGCCGAGTTTTGGATGGTGGAACCGGAAATGGCATTCTGTGATTTACAGGGCGATATGGACTTGGCGGAGGAGTTTCTCAAATATGTATTCTCCTCGGTACTCGAGAACTGTCCCGAAGACATGGAATTTTTCAATAAGCGGATTGATAATACCGTTCTGGCAACAGCGGACAATATTATCAACAACCAGTTTGAGCGCATTACCTATACGGATGCGATCACGCAATTAGAAAAAGCTGACCGCAAGTTCGAGTATCCCGTGGAGTGGGGGACAGACTTACAGTCGGAACATGAACGCTATTTGGCAGAGGAACTCTTTCAGAAACCGGTTATAGTGAGCGATTACCCCATAGGGATCAAGGCATTCTATATGCGTTTGAACGAGGACGGCAAAACCGTCGCCGCCATGGACGTACTCGCGCCGAAGATTGGGGAAATTATTGGTGGTTCCCAACGGGAGGAACGCCTCGATGTCCTCCAGCAGCGCATCCAGAATCAGGGAATGAATCCAGAGGAGTTGTGGTGGTATCTAGACTTGCGGCGCTATGGTACCGTTGCCCATGCAGGATTTGGTTTAGGATTTGAGCGATTAGTGCAGTTTATGACAGGGATGGGAAATATACGAGACGTGATTCCCTTCCCCCGCACACCCTTGAGTGCCGAATTTTAACCGTTTCCAGTCAAATTCCGTCTAACACTAAACCCGCCCTTCCCAGGGAGCAGCCAATTCTTCGGTAAAATCTCAGTGATACCAAATCGGCTCTGAGAAACGTGTTAATTCTTCTTATCGATTCAGCTTTTGAATCAATTTACGGATTCCCCAAGCACCCATAGCGAATAAACCTAATGCTGTAGACGCTTCTGGAATATCGACGGGTTCTGAATCGGTGGGAATTCGAGTAATGGCAACTGCATCAAGATAGGATCGATTTTTGCGGAACCGAAAACTGAGGGATTCAAAATAGTCTTGACCTTCCAGATTATCTTGGATACTGACGCTCATGGGTAGGGTTGAACCGTCTTTAGCGGAAAACACTTGCCAATTATCATTCAGCCAATAGTAAGGTGTAACTTCAACCGTATCCACTCCCGTTTTACTGAGCGTGAGTCGGAAATTCTCGTAAGTTTCAGTATCAGGAAATTGATCCGGAACAACCAGTTCTTGCTCGACTTCATGGGGAATATGAAAGCCGGGATCAACGTAAAGTAAATAGGGTAAATTGCGGAAATTGCCATCACGGGGAGAAATAGGACGGATATTCCAGTTAATTTGGCGCGGTTCCTGGGTATCTGTTGGCGCAACATTCAGTTCCATAAAGAACTTACCCAGTTCGGGTTTGCTTCGGTCTGTGCGAGCGCTCCAGTAAAGAGCGATATCACCATCATCTAAATCCAGTCTATTTAAGGATGAGAGATCGTAGTAGGCTGATGCCCAATTCGCCTCCGGATTAGCCTGAAGTTCACCTTGATCAACGGTGGTATCGTTTAGCTGCCAATCGTCGGCGTGATCAAATGTGCTGTGATAAATTTCTTGCTCATTCGGATTATAGGTAAAAAAATTCGCCGCTTGCGCTTTTGCCGTTACACCCGCGACGAAGGCGACTGATAGTAAAAATGTTAATTTAAGTTTCACGGAATTACCTCTACGCACGAGTTTTGTATACTCGCCATCATAATTAACCTTCACCAGCGAATAGGTAAAATCCGCATAAAATTACCTGCTCAATCTATAAATTCTTGGCAAACTTATTTTATTTATTTGAATAAATTTAGTTTTGTTAACTTATGTAAATTTTTGAGGCGTGATTTTCACAGATTACCTCCTTGACTGCAACTTGGTATGAGTGGCGTGGCAGTACCCAATCACCACTTCAAAAATGCGGCATCTGATCCCTGTTCGCGGCGAATCTTACTGTCTTTTTCAAACCAATCAATCACCTGCTGAGGCGTCAATTCTTCAACCGCTACTCCTGTGTCTTGGGCAATATGGGTTAAAAGGCGTAGGGATGAAATGGTTAATCGGGTTAAAAACTTCTCATGGGATGCGAGTAACGCTTGATCTACTGCAGCAGATTCCTCTGGACTTAAAAATTGTGTTGTCGGTTGTTGGGACATAAGAAAGTGGAGGTGCAGGGAAAGTCAATCTGTAGGGGCGGGTTTTACCCATAACGTTGTGGCACAAAACCGATAACTTGACTAAACCCGCCCTTCTTGGGGAGATGGGGAAGATGAGGAAGCAAAGGACAAAGGACAAAGGACAAAGGACAAAGGACAAATGACCAATGACCAATAACAAACTATTTCGCCTGAATCAAATAGCCACACTGATGTTCTCCTTGATTAATCCAGTGGGTGCGCTCGACTTGACAATCGGGTAGGATAGCGGCAAACATTTCTAACTCATGTCCGCAGACGCTGGGAAAGGATTCAGCGACGTTGGAAATTGCACAGTTGTGTTCTCGGAAAATAAACTGGTTATGAGTCTGGTCACTAGCATCGCTGGATTCAACTGGATACCATTCCGCCATGTATCCTTCACTTTGGCGCAGTTCGACCAATTTAGCCACTCGTTCGGCTAATGAACCTTGACCCAAAAGCTGGCGGTATTCCATGGCTTTGCGTTCCCACTGTTTCTGGAGGATGGTACTCACCTGATCCCGACCCACGGTTTCTTCCAGGGTGTCTAGCAAAGACACGGCAAACTCACCATAGTGGTTAGGGAAGCGATCGCGTCCTTTTTTGCTGAGTTGGTAAACGTGCTGGGGACGCCCCATTCCCATGGATACCGACTCATACTCAATTAGTCCCTCGGCTTCCAAATCCTTCAGGTGACGGCGAATGGCTTGGGGACTAATATCCAGCGCTTCGGCTAATGCATGGGCGATCGCTCGCTCCTGTTTGAGTAAATACTGTAAAATGTCTTGCTTGGTAGAAGATTGCTGAGTGGTGGTCATCGGCTTTTGGGGTGAAATCACGCTTGTGTTAGGGCAAGAGAAGAAATTTAGTTGACTTTGACAACATCTTAGTTGTTAATATAACCTACAATAGAGTTAAACAACAAAGGTGTTGTTTTAGTCTAGAGCTAGTGCAACGTTACCGCAATCAGCCAGAACCCAGTCAAACTGGTAACCACAGACGAACCACTTCCCATCCTTAATCGAAGAGAGAACACACAAGCGAATGACTGCTACCGTTAAAAAATTAGTCAACCAGCCCTACAAGTACGGCTTTGTCACCGACATCGAAGCCGATACCATTCCCCGTGGCTTGAGTGAAGACGTAGTCCGCCTGATCTCCGCCAAGAAGAACGAACCGGAGTTCATGCTAGAGTTTCGCCTCAAAGCCTATCGCCAATGGCTGAAAATGGAGGAACCGACGTGGCCCCACGTTCACTATCCACCGATCAACTATCAGGATATCATTTACTACTCCGCTCCGAAGAAGAAAACGGAAAAGCTGAACAGCCTAGAGGACGTTGACCCCGCCCTGCTGGAAACCTTTGAAAAGCTGGGGATTCCCCTATCTGAACAGAAGCGACTGTCGAACGTGGCGGTAGATGCGATTTTCGATAGCGTTTCCGTCGCCACCACGTTTAAAGAAAAGTTAGGGGAAGCGGGCGTTATCTTTTGTTCCATCTCCGAAGCGCTACAAGAACACCCAGAATTGGTGCAGAAATATCTGGGTAGCGTAGTCCCCGTGGGCGATAATTACTTTGCTGCTTTGAACTCGGCGGTATTTAGTGACGGTTCCTTTGTGTTTATTCCCAAAGGCGTGGAATGTCCCATGGAACTGTCCACCTATTTCCGGATTAATACTGGAGAAACGGGACAGTTTGAACGCACCTTGATTGTCGCCGAAGAAGGGAGTTCGGTGAGTTACTTAGAAGGGTGTACCGCCCCCATGTACGACACCAACCAACTCCACGCCGCCGTTGTCGAACTCGTCACCCTAGATAACGCTGAGATTAAATACTCCACCGTGCAAAACTGGTTTGCAGGGGATGAAAAGGGTAAAGGCGGAATCTATAACTTTGTCACCAAGCGCGGCTTGTGCAAAGGGGTTAACTCCAAGATTTCCTGGACACAGGTGGAAACGGGTTCAGCGATTACCTGGAAGTATCCCAGTTGTGTTTTGGTTGGAGATAACTCCGTGGGTGAGTTTTACTCCGTGGCGTTAACCAATAACATGCAGCAAGCCGACACCGGAACCAAAATGGTGCATATTGGCAAAAATACCCGTAGCACGATTATTTCTAAAGGGATTTCCGCTGGCAATTCTCAGAATAGCTATCGGGGATTAGTGAAAGTGAGTCCGAAAGCTAAAGGGGCGCGGAATTATTCCCAATGCGATTCCATGTTAATTGGGGATACCGCTGAGGCAAATACGTTCCCTTATATTCAAGTCGAAAATAATAAGGCGAAGGTGGAACACGAAGCCTCAACCTCAAAAATTGGCGAGGATCAGCTTTTCTACTTTACCCAACGGGGAATCTCCGAAGAAGATGCGGTTTCCATGATTGTTAGTGGGTTCTGTCAGGATGTCTTCAACGAACTACCCATGGAATTTGCCGCTGAAGCCGATAAATTATTGAGTCTGAAATTAGAAGGAACCGTGGGTTAAGGATTGGGGAAATACTATGGCGCGTCTGTAGGGGCGGGTTTTACGACTATCGTTTGAAATGGTGCGTTACGCTTGAAATGGTGCGTTACGCTACCCTGCGGGAACGCTTCGCGAACGCTAACGCACCCTACCGCACCCTACACCCGCCCTGACTGTAGAGACGTAGCATGCTACGTCTTGAACATCCCATCTATTTGAATTGGCACAAATGTGTAGTAAAAGGCAATGATTAGAGAAAATAGCGACGTAATCTTATCCGTCCGCAATTTGACGGCAAATGTTGAAGGACAACAAATTCTTAACGGCTTAAACCTAGAGGTGAAGGCGGGAGAAATTCACGCCATCATGGGGCAGAATGGCTCCGGTAAAAGCACCTTTTCTAAGCTTTTAGCCGGACACCCCGCCTACGAAGTTACCGGGGGCGAGATCACCTTTCTGGGGCAAAATCTGCTGGAACTCGAACCCGAAGAACGGGCATTAGCTGGCATATTTCTAGCGTTTCAGTATCCCTTAGAAATTCCCGGTGTCAGCAATTTAGACTTCTTGCGCGTCGCTTATAATTCCCGCCGTAAGCATCAGGGATTAGAGGAAATTGATACGTTTGATTTTGAAGATCTCATAGAAGAAAAGCTGGAAATTGTCAAGATGAATCCCAGCTTCTTAGAACGGAGTTTAAATGAAGGCTTCTCTGGCGGCGAGAAGAAGCGGAATGAGATTCTACAGATGGCGCTGTTAGAACCAAAAATGGCGATTTTAGATGAAACGGATTCTGGTTTGGATATTGACGCGCTGAAGATTGTCGCCAATGGGGTAAATCAATTGGCAACTCCGGACAATGCCATGATTTTGATTACTCACTACCAGCGGATGCTCAATTATATTGAACCCGATTATGTCCATGTTATGGCAGGAGGGCGCATCCTCAAAACCGGGGGTAAGGAATTGGCATTAGAATTAGAATCCCGTGGTTATGACTGGGTAATAGAAGAAGCGGCGGCTGAGGTGATTGCCTGATGAGTATACAACTATCTGCAAAACCGGAACTTTCCTATTTAAAGGCGTTATTAGACCAATGTCGCCAGGATGAACCCATTGTCGGGGGAGAATTAAACGCCACTCTCCAACAATTGCGGGATCAAGCGGCGGCGATTGTGGAAGAATTAGCGATTCCTAGCCGTCGGGATGAAGAATGGCGGTTTACGGATTTGTCGCCATTATTGGCGGTGAATTTCCAAGGAGTTGAGGCGTTTTTTGAACAATTCCTGCAACATTTAGACCTAACTTCCCTCACCCTACCCGAAACCCCGGATAGTCGATTAGTCTTTGTCAATGGGGTGTATGCGCCGGATTTATCGTCGGTGAGTGGATTACCTGAAGGCGTATATGTGGGGAATTTGGCGGGTTTACCCGATGCGTATCAGGGACGAATCTCCAATTATTTAGGCAAGCAACAAGGCGCGTCTGATGTTTTCGCCGCCCTGAATACATCGGGACTCACGGATGCGGCGGTGGTGTGGATACCCAAAAATAGAATAGTGGAGACACCGATTCATCTGCTGTTTATTTCCACCACTGACGACGTACCTGTAATATGCCAACCGCGCTGTCTCGTTGTCGCGGAAGCGGGTTCGGTGGTGAATCTGATTGAACATTTCGCGGCGAATGTGGAAGGATGTCCCGATATTCCGGTAAATCGTCCTTATTTTAATAACCAAGTGACAGAGATTTGGATTGAGGATAACGCCCAGGTTATCCATACCCGGAATCAGCGAGAAGCGATGGATGGGTTCCACATTGGCAAAACAGCCGTCACTCAAGCCCGGAATAGCCGCTATACCTGTAACGCGATTAGTTTAGGGGCGAGACTCTCCCGGCATAATTTAGAAATCGCGCAAACGGGTGAAGCGACGGAAACCACGCTGAACGGGTTAACCATGATTGGTGGGGAACAGGTAGCCGATACCCACAGTGCTGTACTGTTGAATCATCCTCATGGCATGACCGACCAGTTGCACAAATGTATCATAGATGACCGGGCGCATGGAGTCTTCAATGGTAAGGTTTTCGTGCCGCAAGCGGCTCAATTTACCAATGCGGCTCAATTGAATCGCAATTTATTGCTGTCCGCTAAAGCCCGTGTGAATACCAAACCGCAATTGGAAATTACGGCTGACCAAGTAAAATGTTCTCACGGTGCTACGGTGAGTCAATTAGACCCGGAGGATGTGTTCTATTTACAAAGTCGGGGACTGAATGAAACCAATGCCCGGAATCTGTTAATTGATGCCTTTGTCGCGGAAATTCTCCAACGGATTCCTGTGGACTCCCTGCGGCAAAGACTTGCCCAATGTGCGATGTGTAGAACAATTTAGTAATAGGGAACGGAAATGAGTCGTGAAAAAGGGTAGATGTTTTTTTAACACAGAAAAAAGGCTGTATTCCTTTCCCTCTGTTCCCTATTCCCTATTCCCTGTTCCCTGTTCCCTCGACCAATAACCAATGACCATCACCCAAGAAAAAACCCTAGCTGCTATCGTCCGTTCTGACTTTCCCATTTTGCAGGAGAAAGTTCACGATAAACCGTTAATTTATCTTGACAGTGCTGCCACCTCTCAGAAGCCGTTAGCGGTGATTAAGGCGCTGCAAAATTATTATGAAAGGGACAATGCCAATGTCCACCGAGGCGCCCATGCGTTGAGTGTCCGCGCCACAGAAGCGTATGAGTCAGCGCGGGATAAGGTGGCGGCGTTTGTGAATGCGGCGTCGCGGAATGAGATTGTGTTTACCCGGAATGCTTCAGAAGCGATTAACTTGGTGGCGTATAGCTGGGGATTAAATCGTTTGCAGCCAGGGGATGAAATCATTCTCTCGGTGATGGAACATCACAGCAATATGGTACCCTGGCAAATCATTGCCCAGAAGACGGGGGCGGTGTTGAAGTATGTGGAACTGACGGAAACTCAGGCGTTTGATTTAGACCAGTTTAAGTCTCTGATTTCTGAGAAGACGAAGTTAGTTAGTGTGGTGCATGTCTCGAATACGTTGGGGTGTATTAACCCGGTGGAGGAGATTTGTGCGATCGCGCATGAGTATGGCGCTAAGGTATTGATTGATGCTTGCCAATCTGTGCCTCATATGCCAATTGATGTTCAGGGGATGGACTGTGACTGGTTAGTGGCATCGGGTCACAAAATGTGTGCGCCTACAGGGATTGGTTTCTTGTATGGCAAGTTAGACTTGTTGCTGGACATGCCGCCGTTTATGGGTGGCGGTGAGATGATTTCGGAAGTCTTTCTCGACTATTCCACCTACGCCGAATTGCCCCACAAATTTGAAGCCGGAACCCCTGCGATTGGGGAAGCGATCGCGCTGGGTGCGGCGGTAGACTATTTAATGGGGATTGGTATGGATAAAATCCATGCCTATGAGGAGGAATTGACGGCGTATCTGTTCCAGCAATTACGGGATGTTCCTGATTTGACTCTGTATGGTCCCCAACCGACAGCAGAGGGGAAAGGAAGGGCGGCTTTGGCATCCTTTAATGCGAAGGGATTAGCAGCAAGTGATGTGTCTACTCTATTAGACCATGAAGGAGTAGCGATTCGTTCCGGTCATCACTGTACTCAACCGTTGCACCGCATTTTAGAGGTAGCAGGTTCGGCGCGGGCGAGTTTGTATTTTTACAATACGCGGGAAGAGATTGATGTGTTTGTTCAGGCGTTGAAAGAGACGATTGACTTTTTTAAGAGTGTTATGGAGTAGAGTTGTGGGGTGGGTAATGCCTACCCTACAGTTTTGGGTGGTTAGGGATTTTTTTTAACGCAGAGGTACGCAGAGGTAAGCGCAGAGGGACGCAGAGGTTTTTTTAGAGAGTAGGTTCGTGCCATTCAACTGAGATTATATAGGGATAGAACCAGATAATTGTTATTATATCCAAAATGAACCTGCTGTTCGAGGTCGGCAAGATATTGATTTAGACATTGATCCGCCGCCTGACTTAGCGATTGAAATTGATATGACCAGTAGTTCTGTAGATAAGTTGAGGATTTACTCGGCGCTAGGTGTCCCTGAAATTTGGCGGTATAACGGGCAGGTTTTGCGCTTCTATCAATGGGTAGAAGGACACTATGTTGAGTGTGAATCTAGTTTGGCTTTTCCTTTGGTATCTGTGAGTGCAATGAGCCGATTTATTCAGCAGCGTAAAACAATGGGCGAAATTGCGCTGTTGAAAGCGTTTCGCGCTTGGGTGAGAGAAAATTTATAAATAAAGTATGAAATACAGATGTGGTACCGCTAAAATAGGGGAATAAGCTGTCACGCATTTAAATTAGGTATGAGTAGCGAGCAGGATGTTCGCACTACAGGGATTTCGTCCTTATCACCGTAGGAGTCATCAGCTATGGGCATTGAGAATAGAAGATGGAAAGGATTATTTGCTCCCACTGAAGTTGTTGAACTCAAACAGATGTGTTTAACCCCTGGACAGATGTTTCAACCGGGAAAATATAAGGCTGAAGATTTACCGGAAATTGCCTTTGAAATGGGTTTGGTTGAGAGTGTGGCAAATGGGGAAACTCAACAGGATAAAGTTGATCCGGCTGCTGAAAACGAGTAAACTAAAACGCATTTAAATTGTGTATTTTCTGTTGCCTGTTCCCTAATCTCAACCTTATGTGGAATGTCACGATCCTTAAGGCTGGTGGGCAATGTCCACGATGGCGGACTGACACAGCTAAGATTGTGGAATAGATTTGACGTTTAAACCGGGCGCAAGCCTTGCGCCCCTACAATGCTAATCTACCACTTAAGGTGTGCCAAGCTACTACTGGCGTGACTATTGCCTATTCCCTATTCCCTCTCCCCACTACAAGACTTATTCAGCAGCCCCTACTTATGACAACCAATCCTTATGCTTGGTTAGAAGACTCTCTTGCTACTATCCATAAAGCCAATTGGTATCGTTCAGTGCAAACGCTGCACAATCGTCCCGGTGCGGTGGTCAAACTGGAAGGGCAAGAAGTCATTAATTTTGCTAGTAATGATTATTTAGGATTGGCGGGAGATGAACGTTTAATTCAAGCCGCGATTACAGCAACTCAGCACTATGGTACAGGTAGTACCGGGTCTCGGTTACTCAGTGGACATCGGGAATTGCATCGAGAATTGGAATGTGCGATCGCCTCTCTGAAACAAACTGAAGATGCACTGGTATTTAGTTCGGGTTATCTGGCAAATTTAGGTGCGATCGCGGCTTTAGTCGGGAAGCGAGATCTGATTCTGGCAGATCAGTATAATCACTCTAGTCTCAAGAATGGGGCAATTTTAAGTGGTGCGACGGTAATCAACTATAGCCACAGGGATATGGAAGATTTAAAGCATCAACTGGTTCACTATCGTCACAATTACCGCCGTTGTCTGATTGCGACTGATAGCGTTTTTAGTATGGATGGGGATTTATGTCCCTTGCCAGACATTCTCTCACTAGCGGATCAATTTAGCAGCATGGTATTAGTCGATGAAGCCCACGCGACGGGTGTTTTAGGTGTTACAGGTGCAGGCTGTGTAGAACATTTGGGTTGTACGAAATATCCCTTAATTCAAATGGGAACATTGAGTAAAGCATTGGGGAGTTTGGGGGGATATATTGCGGGTTCAGCGACTCTAATTGATTTCTTGAGAAATCGCGCCCCTAGCTGGATTTATACTACTGGATTATCTCCGGCTGATACGGCGGCGGCGTTAACGGCGATTGAAATTGTCCAAAAAGAACCGCAACGTCGCGATCGACTGTGGCAGAATGTAGAAATGCTCAAGTCTTTGATTCAGCAAAAGTTATCTGGGCTGAATGTATTGCCGTCTGAATCTCCAATTCTGTGCCTTCAATTTCCCAGCGTTAAAGACGTTCTAATCACGGCACAACAGCTAAAAACGGCAGGTATTTTCGCCCCAGCCATTCGTCCTCCCACGGTTCCCACCAGTCGGATTCGCATTTCGGTTATGGCAACTCATGAAGCGACTCACTTTCAGTTATTAGTGCAATCACTGCTGCGGGGGTTGGCTTAATTAGAGGCTGCTGAATAAGTGTTGTGGTGAGGGAAGATGGGGAAGATGGGGGAGCTGGGGGAGCAGAGGGAGCAGAGGGAGCTGGGGAAGATGAGGAAATTGTAGGGGCGGGTTTTACCATTAACATTTGCTTTTCACCCTGATGTCACTAAACCCGCCCCAACGGATGACAAACTCAGCATCTTCGGATTCAAATTTAACCTTGTTGTAAGCATCAGTTAAGGAAATTTCAAAATCGAGTGAGGAGAAGGCGATCGCCTCATCAGATTCGTCATATTCTCGCAATGACCATTGTTTAGCGTCTATCTTAGAAAAATGTTCGACATATCGTTTAGTTTGATCCAGGAGTAAATATTCCCGAAAACTGGGAATTGTACGGTAAGCTTGAAACTTGTCACTGCGGTCATAGCCTTGGGTGGATTTTGACAAAATCTCGATAATCACCTGAGGATTCGTAATTGTGTCAGTGCGGTTATGGTAATAGTCAGGTTCTCCTGAAATAACCATGACAGCCTAAACAGTCATTATTCCCTTGTGCCTTGCAACCTTCTTCCTTACCTTCTGCCCTCTGCCTCCTGCCTTCTGCCTTGTCTCTACCGATAGTGTAAGTATTCTACCGGACATGATATGACTCAAAAGTCGATGAGAACTCGATAAGAACTCGAACAACTCCATCACGAACTCAAATCACCACCGGATTTAATAGCAATTAGCAAGAGAAAATCCTTGCGATTAACCGAGTTCACGAGGACATTCATGTGTTATCCCAAGTTTTGGCACAGGCGACGACTCAATCAACCTTTCGGATTACTCCCCCTATATTTTGGCTGATTGTAGGTATTCTACTTTGCCTAGTTGAATTCCTTATCCCCAAATCTTGGGCGAAGCGATTCCGGTTTATTGCCCTGATGATGGGTGTAGGTGCGCTACTTGTCTCATTGATTGTATGGCAGGGCGCGATCGCACTGGGGTTTGAGTGGCAATTTCTGATGTATGACGGGTTTAGCTTACAGGTGATGTATTGGATGGGATTATCCTTTGCCTTTGCTATCTGGTTGCGCCCGATATTGATTCGGCGTCCTAAATATACTATCCCAGAAGCAACTCAAGCCCAGGTGTTAACCGAGATATTACCGGGAGAAACGGGACGAGTGATGTATGAGGGTTCCTCTTGGCAAGCCTGTTGTGCCGATCCGCAGCTTGCGATCGCACCCAACCAAACGGTTTATGTGGTGCGGCGAGAGGATAATACCTTGATTGTAATGCCATGAGTTACTCTTTCCTCGTTTGTCCTTTATAAAAGGTAGGCGTATGCTAAATTATCGTGCGATCGCGCTGGTTCGTAGTTGCGCTTTAGCGCCAGTTCTATCTCTAGTCTTGTTCAGTTTAACTAGCTGCAAAACCCCGCAATCCCAACCTCCTAACCCCAGCCGAACAAAAAAATCCGCCGCCGCATCTCAGTCTTCTATTTGAAAATAGTCAGATGTTCACATTACTGCTAATGCAGGCAGAAGTAAATCGCATTGATGCCCAAACCATTCTGGCACAAGCGACTACGAAGTCAGCCTTTATCCCTCATCCATCCCTATTCTGGTTAGGTAGCGGTGTTGTACTTTGCCTACTGGAATTGTTTCTGCCGAAAACCTTTAGCCAAAAATTCCGACTTGTGCCTCTGTCAATGGGAATTATTTCCCTAATCATAGCATTTAGCTTGTTGAGAATGACAAGATTTATCGCATTTCGCTGGCAGGTGGCTTACTGGATGGTACTGTCTACCGCCTCGGTTATCTGGATACGTCCGATGTTACTCAAGCGGAAGAAATTTAAAGTTCCCGAAGCAACGGAAGCCAAAACATTAACGGAAATTTTACCTGGAGAAACTGGACGAGTTCTCTATGAAGGCAGTTCTTGGGCGGCGCGTTGTCAAGAACGGCAAATGAGTATCCCGGCTAATTTAACCGTTTATGTTGTCGGACAAGACGATAACACGTTAATTGTTCTACCAGAACATTTGTTTCGGTCTTAATTGGTTCATGGTTCATGGTTCATGGTTCATCGTCGGTCAAGTATTCCTAGAAACCGGGTTTCTCGTGAGGATGACAACGCCATATCAACCTTTCACTCCAAGAAACCCGGTTTCTTAACCGATGTCCTAGGACTCTACATGACTAATGTCTGAGGCGTTCACGTTCAAGTTAATCTCATTGTACTCAAGAGGAGAATTAAAATGTATCAGTGGTTTTTTATGGCATTTATCGCGCTAACAGGTACAACCTTAGCGGGGAGTGTCAAGATTATTAAGCAAGGAGAAGAGGCATTAGTTGAAACTCTGGGTCGATATGATGGTAAAAAACTGGAACCTGGTCTAAATTTTGTTATCCCATTCCTAGATCAGATTGCTTGCCAGGAAACGATTCGCGAACAAGTATTAGAGATTCCACCGCAAAATTGCATTACTCGTGATAATGTTTCAATTGGAGTGGATGCTGTGGTGTATTGGCGGGTCATTAATCTGGAAAAATCCTATTACAAAGTTCAGAACCTGAAAGCCGCCATGGTCAATTTAGTATTAACTCAAATTCGCTCAGAAATGGGAAAACTTGAACTGAACCAAACCTTTACCGCCCGCACCGAAGTGAATGAAATGCTATTGCGGGAATTAGATATTGCCACCGCCCCTTGGGGAGTCAAGGTAACACGGGTAGAATTGCGAGATATTGTGCCATCTAAAACCGTGCAAGGGGCGATGGAATTACAGATGTCAGCCGAACGGAAAAAACAGGCGGCAATTCTGACATCAGAAGGAGAACGAGAAGCTGTTGTTAATAGTGCCAGGGGTGAAGCAGAGGCACAAATTATTGAAGCACAAGCGCGTCAACGGGCGGCTATTTTGGAGGCGGAAGCGCAACAAAAGCAGCAAGTTCTCAAGGCGCAAGGGACAGCCACGGCGATGGATATTATTGGCAAAAAGCTACAAACTGATCCCTCATCCGCCCAAGCGTTACAGTTTTTATTGGCGCAAAACTATTTGGATATG
Organism: Coleofasciculus sp. C1-SOL-03; assembly: GCF_040220555.1. Lineage (NCBI taxonomy): Bacteria > Bacillati > Cyanobacteriota > Cyanophyceae > Coleofasciculales > Coleofasciculaceae > Coleofasciculus > Coleofasciculus sp. C1-SOL-03. Next base: position 121,376 of record NZ_JAVJUO010000024.1, on the reverse strand, counting down.
GGCATAAAAATTGGCAGCAGTAACAGCAGTAAGGTGATGTTTATGGACCCGCGCACGATTCCGGCGACGTTAGATGGGATTGGTTCGATCATTACAGAGGAGAGTAATGGAGAGTTGAGTAAGTTGGCTTAGACGTTCATTTTGTAGGGTGCGTTAGCGAAGCGTAACGCACCAGGGTTAGCGTAACGCACCTACTTATGTTCTTTGAGAAGTAAAAGTTAATAGTAACTATGCGCCTAACGCACCCTACACCTGTGAGTGCGATCGCACTTGGAGGGTTTCTGGCTATAAGTTGATAGGCTAAAGCCCTTACTACAAACTACGAACTACGAACGCAGCGCTACAATGAGTATGGCTTCACCTCCGGAAAGATAATGGCTTTAGAACCGTGTAAGGTGTGTGGTTCCCTAACTAGCACGAATGATGAAATTTGCATGATTTGTGGGTATCCGGCGAAAGGACGCCCGAAGACGATTTGGTTTAAGTGGATTGCACTGATTTTGGCGCTGGCTATTGGTTTACCGTTGATTATCGCTACGTTCCAAAATCTAGTGAGTTCAGAGACGCCGATTCAATCCGTACCCTCTGAGAGTGAATAGATACCCGCCACGAACCCAGATTCCCGATTTCTTCAGGAAGTCGGGGATCTAAATATCTACATCTCGATGAGAAGCCGATGAGTTCTCAAAGTTTTCAGTCCTAAACTCCGATAACCACCCGTTTGAATGAGGATGTTGAGTCAAATCAGTCATCCTCTAGATCCTAATGCACATCTGTGAATGTCCCTACACAAAGCCACTACTCTCTCTATTCTCCAAGTACAACAAAAATATAGACAGGATGTATGTGACTGTTGATTCGCCTAACGCGATCGCACGAAACGGTTCATCTCAGAGAAGGAGACTAATGATGCATGATCAAAAATACACTGATGAATCGCCAACGCGCTTATCTCGTCTCAAGGTGTTCAATAGTACATACGCTCTAAATGAAAATGGAAATTTGCAAGATGTATCACTGACTAACCCGGAATCGCTTCCTTTCGTTGAGTTTATTCCCGCGACATCGAAATCGCCGCAGCGAGTCTTCGGAATTGTTGGTGTGGTGATTTTCTTAGCGGTGTTGGGGATAAGTGGCGCGATCGCGTTACCCAAATTTCTGCGGGTGAGTCCATCCCTCGGTGATGCCAATTCTACCACAGGATTTAACTGGCACTCCCCCAGCATTGATATCCAGGATGTCAAGTGACGATTATCCCTTGCTTACATGAATCAGACGGTAGTCGGGATGAAGGACAATGAATGAACATCATTATTATATTGGTTTACTACTGATCTTGCTGGTATTCGGGTTTGAACTCCTGATTCAGCCAGCCGATATAAACAGCGGACAACGAGTGCGATCGCGTTCGTCTCGTCAGGAAGATAGTTTGTTAGTCAGTCGTTGAGATGGAAGGGGATGAATCAGCGTTATTACCGGAGGTTAGGATTAAGTTTATTCCTGGTTTGTCTAGGACTCCTGCTATGGACAGGTTTTAATCTAACGCTTGGGATTGAATCTCAATCCGTCGCGATTCCAATCAACGCTAAACAGAATTTAATCACTCGCATTTATACGCCCAAAACGACACCGAAACCCCAACCTGTGATGATTTTATGCCATGGCGTGAATGCCAGTAAAGAAAGCATGACGCCTTTAGCGATAGAATTAGCCAGACATGGAATTGCAGCCATTCCCTTTGACTTTGGCGGCTATGGAGAATCCTATTCTGTGGGGATGCACAATAAATCGATTCACAGTCTAGAAGCCAGTACAGTAGCCGATGCTAAAGCCGTCTTAGATTTTGTGCGATTACATCCCTCTCAGTTTGATGCTAAACGGATTGGCATTGCGGGTCATTCCATGGGAGGAACCACGGCATTAAAATTAGCTCAACTTGAGTCTCAACTACAAGCCACGGTTGTTCTGAGTATCAGTGGATTTGCCACTCCCACCATTCCCAACAATCTCTTCCTCGGTGTTGGCTTATACGAACAACTGAATCCGCCGTCAGAGTTGCGCCAAATGTGGCAAACGGTTTGTCCGGATGGTGTTTGTAATAATTTTAAGAACGGAACGGCACGTCGGTTAGTTATCTCTGAGACAACCGATCATTTTACTGCACCCTACGACCCCAAATTAATCCGTCAAGTGATTCGTTGGACACAACAGGCTTTTGATCTACCGCTTCAAGAGAAGCCGTTAATAGTTCCCTGGTTTATTGTTGGCGGGATTGGTACAGTTAGCGGCAGTATTGTGGGGGGAGTTTGGCTCGTTCTGTGTTGGCAGAATTCACAGCCTTTATCCTTGCAGGAGAGAGGTTTGGAGAAAGGATCAAAAGCAAAAATTAGATACAGTGTAACTGGATTTTGGGGGATTGTTCTCCTTATATGCTGGATAGCCGGAACCAGTAATCTCTTAGTCTTGTGTAGCCTGCTGCAATTGGTCAGTAATTATAGTTTGCGTTATCCGGGAAAGATTAGCCAAGCGGTACGAATTACCGGATTGTATGTCAGTTTAGGATTAGCCGCTTTCTGCTTATCGGGTTTACTTCGGGGTGCGGTTGAATTGTGGCATCATCCCCTATCATGGCTCAAATTTCCCCAATTTTTACTGCAATGGATTATTTTTATTGTTTATAACTATGGCATCGCCATGAAAGTGGCTGTTTTAGAGACGTACACGTTCACGTTACAACCAAGTTGGCTCTTGTTTCTGATCATCGGATGTGAGTTAATCCAACCCGGTATCATTTTAAGCGGGGTGGAAAAAGTCGGAATTTGGCTAGTGCAATGGTTACGTCGTCCGCTAACTGTAACTGGATTGGGTAAAGTCTCTGGAAAAGACGCCGGATTAATCGGAGTTTTGGTGGTGCTACTCATCGTTTTATTAGATCAGCGCCGTGCGGATATTGGTCAAGTTGCCAGTCAGGGAATCGCCGCGCTGGAAGTGTTTGGACTATTGCTAGTGTTACCGATTGGGGTGGGGATTTGGATTGTGCGATCGCGCTGGTTTCAGTGTCTGGAACATCGGTTAACTTAAGCTTAACCCCCTCACCCGACACGCCATTGGTGTCAACTTAAGCGCTAAAAGCAGGGGAAGCAGGGGAAGCAGGGGAAGCAGAGGGAGCAGGGGGAGCAGGGGAAGCAGAGGGAGCAGGGGGAGCAATGGTACATTTTCGGTGATTCTATCGCCTTTTCCCGACACCCGACACCCGACACCCGACACCCGACACCCCACACCCGACACCCGACACCCCACACCCGACACCCGACACCCCACACCCGACACCCGACACACCTGTGTAATACAAAAATTTCCATTTTTGGTCTATCTGTCTTACACCCTACTCTGCGTAGGAATAACTCAGAGGACAAGTTCACAACCCTTGTATTGTCTAAGATACGTATATCGCAAAGTATATTAATATGTTACATTTCATCACAAACTATCTTGTCTTAGCCTTAGAAGTGTAATACTAAAACCATCTAAATTATGCCGACAAATGTCTAAGTTAACAAGTAAAAAATAGGATTATATCACAATAAGTAAAATATTAATATTCACTTAATAATTATTTTTAATTCCTGGGTATTCACTGAATTATATTTTGAGGCGTCTTTACAATTTTCTCTTCTACCTCAAGGCAGAGAATCTGGACTAAACCAGCAATTATTGTCAGCTTTTCGGGGTTTTCCGCCATTTTCCGGTTGTTTGCCGTCATTTGACTAAAGCGCTATATGTAGTGTCGCTATCCTAAAATAGGCTATATGTAGCGATTTAACGGACTCAGACCCCTAATTTTTTATATAAAGGAACTGTAAAGTAACACTGTCATGTTTATAAAGAAATGATGAATTTAAAGAAAAGATAGACAAAAGGGTTGCAAAACTTAAAACTTATTGGTTAATATGCTATTCAGAATGAAAAAACCAGGGAAACTTGCATGTCCAACTCTGCTTTGCCTCAAGACAACCAAATGCATCACAGCGATTCAAGTAAGAGCAAAACAGGTAAGAAAACAAAGAATAAAATTTTAATTGGCACGCTTGCTGTCTGTATTGGTGTAATTGGTTTAGGAGGGGCTGGATTAGCCTATCGACAAACCACTCGATATAAAGTCAGCGATGCAATGGAGGTTAATCTAAAAGAATTAACCAATACTCAATATCCCGCCAACACATCAGGTTTAAGTAAAAAATTCCGCCGCTATAACGACCGTACCTTAACCGTGGTTAAACGGGATGACAACCATTTCGATTTTGTCCTGGAGCCGAATAACGATCACACGGCTAAAATTGTGATCAAAAATATTGATTTAGAACTTTTAACCCCGAAAGTCCCCGAATGGACTAAAAACGATGAAGGCTTAGAAGTCGTTGCCTTTACTAACCGCGAATGGAACCGCCAACAGATCAGTTTCCCAGCGGATTCCGAACATATTGAAATTAGTGGCGGTGACGGGTTTGAAGAAGAAAACATCTATCAAATCGCCCTAGCCAATAATTGCATCAATGGTGGACTGTGGGAAGTCATTCTCACCACCAAAGAAGACGGCAATAAAAAGCTTTACTACCAAGGATGGTTTGACTTTCCCCATGGACTGTACAAAGAAGTCTTTGAAGACATCAACAATATCTCCTACTGGAAACACTGGCGACGCTTAGAACATTGGCAAGATCCTAGTGGCGCTGTTGTCAAGACTGACTTGCTGCGAGATGTCATCGATGAGCAAGAAGTTCAAGCCGATTTCCCCCTAGATGAAAAAATCATTGCGTCCGGTGAGCAAGTCCGCAAAGTCCGCACCGTTCTCGCCAATAACTTACAAACCTGGGGCGATTTCTATAGCGGTGAACATGAGATTCAATTTGGCTCTTTTGTTCCCCCTGGATACTATAATACGGATAAACCCTGGGGACATGAATACTGGCGCATTGGTCAATTTGACAAAGCCGTTCTCCGGAATATTAACCCTGTAGGTGTCGATGAAACCTTACAGGAACTGGAGTTAACGTTCACAGATACGAAATCCGGAGAACAAAACAAATTGTTTATCAGTGGCGTTGATATCAAAAACCTACCGCAGTTACCTGTAGAGGAATATAATAAGGGCTTGTATATGCCTTTAGGAATTGGCATTCCTCCGTTCTATCAAGACTACGAAGAACTGAAAACCAACCATCCCGATAAAAGTCCTTATTTCGCTGGATTACTGGATTCTAAGGGCGGGTGGATTAACAATCATCAAGTTGCGCTCGCTGGCGTCGCCATGCACCGGGATCAGGAGAATTCAGACCTGTTGCATCTGTACTTCTTGTCCTACGAACGGATGACCCTAATTGCCCATTTCAAAGTTGATATCAAATCCCTCTACTAGGCACTCGTTGTAACTCACCCATAAGATACCTGACTTCTCAGAGAAGTCGGGTACCTAGTGCAAGCAGGCAGAAATAACTGAACAGCTAAGTAGGTGGACATAATTAACGTGAACGGTGAAGAACTCGCGAAGCGCCAAGCAAGCTAAGTAGGTGGACACAATTCAAGTTAGCGGTGGAGATTAGGGAACAGGGAACAGGGAACAGGGAACAGGGAACAGGGAACAGGGAACAGGGAACAGGGAACAGTAAGGGTTTGAGGTTTGTTTACATAACTTAATCTAGTTAAGTTTATTTCCACCAACCTACTTACGTCATTCATCCTTATTCGTCCTTTGTTCATTGGTAATCCTCTTCCCCAGCTCCCCAGACGTAGCATGCTACGTCTCTACTTCCCCAGCTTCCCCAGCTTCTCCTGCTCTCTCCCTTATCCCAGATGTTGCTGTACCATATCCAACAATTCTTGAGCTTGAGGCGGTTTAGCTAAAAACCCGGTTGCACCCACAAGTTGAGCGCGAGTCCGGTCAATTGATGTATTTTTAGCCGTCAATATAATAATCGGTGTCTTTTTAAACACAGGCGTGTCTCGCAGAAACTTACAAATGCTATAGCCGTCAGCATTGGGCAAAAGCAGGTCAAGCAAAATTAAATCGGGCTTATGTTCAATCAGTTGGGAGAAGCCTCGCATTGGTTCGGGAATACTCAACACTTGATATCCATTGGGAATTAAAATCTTGCGTAACGTGAGCGTTAACACCGGACTATCATCAATGCAAGCAATTAACGGGGTTTTAGTTTCAACTGGAGTTGGCTTGATTTCCGGTGGCTTTTTATCAGCAACTACTGGAGTATCCATCACATTCTCGTTGCTCGTGGGTAATGCCAAATCAGGAACGTCTTGAAATTTGAGCATCCCTTGTTTAGTCAAACCCATCAAAGACTGAGTTAAATCAATGATGGATTGATTTCGCTCAACCGCAATATCCCACAAGGTTAATTTTCCATTGAGATACTTGTCTTCAATCGGTAACTCTGAAGTGTCTACTCCCTCTTGTAAAATAGGAGCCAGCGTGGGGTGAAGGTGACTTAACCCAGCCGCTTGCCATTGTTGCTGCATTTGCTCGGCTGTACCCAGAATCGTTTGTATTTCGTTGCTGGATAAGGCAACAACTTTGCAAAATGTCGATATCGCCGTTTGGGTGGGTTTCCAGTCTCTGTCCAAATCCGTGTAAGGCGTGAGTTCAAATAAACATTCTTGCACGAGACTGCGAATGATTAACTTGGCTTGAATCAGGCTAAGTTGTTTTTGGCTCAATCCGCGATCGATGAGCTGACATTCCCAACTAGGATTGTCGGAAAACTGGGAGTAATCAGCCCTCCAGTGCCAATTCGACCGATGCTGATTGATTGCCCGGTTCCAGCGTCTCACGGGATGATGTTTACTCTTCGGATAAAGTAATTGACCCCGAACCAAGTACAATGTCCAAAATGCCTGAGAGTTTTTTAGAATTAGCTCTCCGTTTCCATGTTTACTATAGTCGTTTAACTCTTGAATTAGACGGGTTAAGTTCATTCGTAATAATTAAATTATTTCTTATAAATAGAAATTTGTGACCTAGTACAAGCGGCTTCCCGACCTACGTGATAACACGAGAGTTTCAGGTCACTGCTAGTATTCTTTGTCAAAAGAATTAGCATCTGATTCAAAGATGGAACCGATGCACTAGAAGAGTAGATGCTTGCCTTGAAACGTAAATGGTCTGAATTATACTTCGCGCAGTCAAATTTGTCATTCTGAACGGAGCGATAGCGGAGTGAAGAATCTCACCAGATGTTACGCTGTACTTCACTAAGTTCTGCATGACAAAAGCTCAGTTGTAACCGCGAGCTTCACCATCGCTTTCTATAAACTAACGTACTTAGTTAAGATTTGTCTACTTATTCCCCGTTAGCACGTATGTTTGAGCAATTTACCCAGCATCGAATTACCACCTCAGACACCACGATTAATCTGGTGATGGGTGGCGCAGGATATCCTCTATTATTACTCCATGGTTATCCGCAAACCTATGTAATGTGGCATCAGATTGCACCCGTTCTGGCACAGCACTTCACCGTGATTTGTGCCGATTTGCGCGGCTATGGTGACAGCGATAAACCCACCTCTGATCCAGCCCATCTGACCTATTCTAAACGGGTAACTGCCCAAGACCAAGTGGAACTGATGGATATCCTCGGTTTTAAGCGCTTTTTCGCTGCTGGACACGATCGCGGCGGACGGGTGTTGCATCGCCTGCTGCTTGACCATCCTAACCGAGTTGATAAAGCGGCGGTTTTAGATATTGTACCCACCCGAACGATTTTTCAAACGGTGGATAAAGAATTAGCCACAGCTTACGAACATTGGTTTTTTCTAATCCAGCCCTATGATTTTCCCGAACGACTGATTGGTGCAGACCCAGAATTTTACCTGAAAACCAAGATACACCAATGGAGTGCAACACAGACAGGGTTCACCGAAGCGGCGATGGCGGAATATAGTCGCTGCTTTAGTCAACCTGCTGTGATTCACGCCACTTGTGAGGATTATCGCGCCGCCGCCTCCATTGATCTCGACCACGATGAAGCAGATATTGACCAGAAGATTCAATGTCCTCTATTGGTGTTATGGGGCGCAAAAGGGGTCATGCAACGCCGCTATGATGTCCTGCAAACCTGGCGCGATCGCGCGATCGATGTTCGGGGTCAGGCGTTGGACTGCGGTCATTTTCTACCCGAGGAAGCGCCGCAACAGACAGCCCAAGCGCTGTTAGATTTTTTTGTCGGCTAATCGTGATTCGGTCTTAACTTTTTATCAATAGATAAAGGTGCGATCGCCAGTGTTTGCTGGCTGTGAGAATTTATCCACCGCCACAACCACCACAGCCACCACAACCGCCACCACCACCACAACCGCCACCACCGCTATTACCACCCCTACTACGGTAACCACTGGAACGACTACTGCCTGGAGAAAGCTGATTATTCAAATAAAAAGCAATGACTAAAATACCAATGACAAGAAAGAAACCAAAGGGAACAATAATCACAACCAGTAAGATTACAGCCAATAAAGATAAACTAACCAGCCAAGCCATTAGGTTGATTAACCGATGTTCAGACAAGAAAAAAGGTCGAAACAGTAAATAGCTACCGACCAGCAGCGACAAAACCAATAGATAGCCAATGGGTTGACTGCGTACCATCCCTATACTGATTCTGGTAATTCCTATAAAAGAGAATAAGCTTAGGGAGAGAATAGTCAATAGCCTTGTTGCCTTATAAAAAGCTAGAGAATATTTATAGTTACCCGATAAATTTCCCAAATATACATCCTCTTGCCATAGTCTTAATTTAGACTTAGAAATTAATTTAAACTTTATCCACAACTGAGCAGAACTGTCTAAGATAAGCCCCGGCACTAAAGCGAGTAAATAAAAGCTGAGAAATTCTGTTCCATGGAACGTGGAGAGTCCTGTCGCTAACTTGATGATTCCTATAAGAAATAACGAAAAAGTCAGGAATGAACCTAAAGGTGCAGCAATGAGGGTAGCTTTTCCAAAAGGGAGAAACGCCAAACACACGAGGGCTTCGATACAAACTGCAATGAGTGCAGCCGACAAATAAAACGACACAAATTCAGGTAAGGCAAGATTTAGAGGATTCGAGAGGTTGTCCAAAGATAAGCTACAACCTGTAATCCCTAATGCCAGAAACAAAAATAAACCCGAAATGGCAATGTATCGCCAAGGGAAATTCAACGAAAAATTCAACCGAGGCTTGGGTAAAATCCAGTTAGTCTGAGTGTTAACTCGAACAAAATAAAGATCTTGCCCAAAGCGAATGTGAGTGGGACGCCAAATATCGGTGGGTGGCTCTCCAAAGAAATGTTGATAACTCTCTAGCGTTTTGTTATACCAATTATTGAATTTATCTTGCTCATGACGACCGCCGATTGTGGGATTGTGATGCAGGGGAGTTTGCAGAACGTTTGGACAAAACTCATCCCAGTAAGATTTGGTGTACGTCAAATGTAAATGCCAAACTTGATCGATTTGGTCAGATGGAGTCACGGGATGTCCGGCGACGATAGCCAGAAAAACAAACTTTTTGTATTCGTCAATGACCCGTCGAGTATACTCAATTGTCCAGGCATTATCGCGTGCTAATCGCTTGCTGAAGGTTAACCGAGCCTGGGGTTCGTCTAAGGAAAATTCTTGAATTCGTTGATAAATTTCTGCCTGTTGATGGTTCATAGGATATAAGGAAAAAAGTTAAGTTTGTGTTCCCCAAATAGGGAGAGTGAATGGTTTAGGTAATTCTCTGATAGTAACCCTGTTGTTTGTGTTAATAAGTTTACCACTCAATTCTATTGTCTTCGACTGGGAAAAAGTCAGGTATTTCTGCATCATATATAGGTTTGAGGAGGTTTTAGGATGGTAAATGTCGGGAAAAGTCAGGATGATCGCTTGATGTATGAAATAACTCATTCATGAAATTCATCCTATTGACTTTGTTTTTTCCTTCATTTAGTCTGCTAGACAGGGGTAATACAAACTGTTATGGGACAAGCGGTAGCCGATCAATTCAGAATCGATAACCTGGTTAACCTGAGTGCCACAGTCGGGATGGTGCGCCAGATCCTGGAACGGTATGTGGCGCAACTGAGAAATCAACCTCTTGACGAGGAACTAGCGTTTTCACCGAACCTAGAAGAAGCGGTCAAGGTATTCCAGCCACCCGCCTTAACTCAGCTTTGTCGTGCCTTGGGACTATCGCGGTTTGAGCGCTATGTGCTGCTATTATGTGCGGCGATGGAATTAGACCCGATAATTGGGCGCTTATGTGCCGAGGCGCAGGGGAATGAACAGTGGACGTTCCCTACACCTCATTTGGCATCGCGTATTTTGCCGGAGGCGAGTTGGCAGGCGTTTACCGCTGATGCGGCGTTGCGACATTGGCAGTTAATTGAGATTGAACAAGGGCGGGCGTTTACCCTGAGTCCGATGCGGATTGATGAGAGTATCCTGCTGTATTTGTTGGGGGAAGCGTATGTCGATCCCCAATTAAAGGGAATCATTAAACCAGTCGCGCCTCAGTCCGATTTCCCCCTACCGCCCTCCCATCAAGGGATTGCACAACAGGTGGTACAAGTTTGGTTACAGGCAACGGCGGTATCGAGTTATCCAGTCATTCAACTGTGTGGCACTCAGATATCTGATCAACAGTCGGTGGCGGCGGCGATTTGTGCGTTGCTAGGGTGTCATTTAAAGCAGGTGTCTCTGACTACCCTAACCGCTACACCCGGTTTATTATCCACCGCCGGGAGTTTAACCGCACTGATGCAGCGCTGGGAACGAGCGGCACGGTTAACCAATAGTATCCTGTTACTGGACTGTCAGGAGATGAATGGGGCGGATGGTTTACAACGGCAAGTATTTCTCCAACTGCTAGAGAATTTGCAAACTCCTTTAATTGTCGCCAGTCGGGAACGGCTATTTTCCCCCCAACGTTCACCGATTACGTTTGATGTGCCGAAACCTACGCTGGAGGAACAACAGGCGATTTGGCTAGCACAATTAGGGACAGCGGGTGAGTCGTTAAATGGGCAGGTAGAGGCGTTAGCCTATCAGTTCAATCTCTCAGCACCGGGGATTGTTGCCGCTTGTACCCATGCCTTAACGGTTGGGGAAGAGGGGGAGAATAATCCCTCTCCAGTTTCCGAACAACTCTGGGATACCTGTCGCGCCCAAGCCCGTCCGCACTTAGATGCCTTGGCGCAGCGAATTGAATGTCGGGGCAGTTTCTCAGATTTGGTTTTACCTGAACAACAGTTGCAGCTACTACGAGATATTGTGGCTCAAGCCCAACTGCGCCCGCAAGTGTATCGGCATTGGCAATTTGACCGCAACCGGGAACGCGGATTGGGGATTAGTGCTTTATTTTATGGTGCAAGTGGCACAGGGAAAACGACAGCAGCGGAAATTATTGCGGCTCAACTACGGTTAGATTTGTATCGCGTCGATTTAAGTGCGGTGGTGAGTAAGTATATTGGCGAAACGGAGAAGAATTTGGCGCAGGTTTTTGATGCAGCAGAGATGGGAGGTGTGGTACTGCTGTTTGATGAGGCGGATGCTTTGTTTGGTAAACGAGGGGAAGTGAAAGAATCGCGCGATCGCTATGCCAATCAAGAGGTGAGTTATTTGTTGCAGCGGATTGAGAGTTATCAGGGAATTGCGATTCTAACCACGAATCTGAAAACGGCGATGGATAAGGCATTTGAGCGGCGGTTGCGGTTTATAATTGAGTTTCCCTTTCCAGATGCTCTTTGTCGGTGTCAGATTTGGCAGCGGGTGTTTCCTCAAGCCACGCCAACTAAGGGGTTGAATTATCGAAAATTGGCACAGGTGCCGCTGTCGGGGGGAAGTATCCAGAATGTTGCCCTGAATGCTGCGTTTGCGGCGGCGCAAAACAAGACGGCAGTGACGATGGGGCATATCTTAGATGCGGCACGAGTGGAGTGTAAAAAGATTGGCAAGGTAATCGTCAGTGCGGATTTTCAGGGTTGGGTTTGAATTGATAGAAATCGTTGAGGTGAATCATGTATCAGCAGGATAAAATCCAAAAATCCAGTTTGCCTGTGGCGCAATGGGCAACCAAGAAAGAGGCAAAAGGCGGAGTAAATGCGGTGCAGTCTCGCCCAGAGGACGTGGCGTCACCTGCCAAGGAAAACCGTAGCGTGATGGCGAAGTCACGGGATGGGATGTTGAATAATGTACTTCAGACTTTAAGGCAAGGGGATGATAGTAACTCTGGAACATCGAGTTTACAGGCAACTCCTGTAGAAGAACAGAAGTTGACAGAACAAGGAAAAGGAGATTGGCAGCAGCAAGCTGACCTCTCCACCATATTTGCTGGTTCTGGCAGTGCATTACCCCAAGGACTGATGGCGAAGTACCAGCAGTTGATGCCGGGAGTGAGTTTGAGTCATGTCAGATTACATCAGGGATCTCAAGTGGATGCTAGTCTAGCCAAGGCAGGACTTCAAGGTTTGACCAATGGCACCAGGGTAGCGGTTTCCGGTAAGGCTGAGTCAGGAACCCTGGAGCATGAATTGGGTCATGTGGCACAGCGACAGGTACAGGGTTTTAATCTGACCGAGGGAAATCGTCAGGCTTATGAGCAGGATGCTGACAGAATTTCGGCTCGATTGGTTAATGGTCAGATTGTGGAAGGTTTCCAGGGATCTGAAGTGAAAAGGAATGGAGAGTCGGCACAGGCGAAATGTTCTGAGTGTGAGCAAGAAGAGAAGCAGAATTTGATCGGCAAAGTCGATGGTGTTAATGGGTATCAAGTAGCACAAGCCGGAAATTGCAATCCTAGTCGTTCACCGAATACAATTATAGAAGATATCAGATCTCTACTAGATCCTGTAAGAAGCATTGCGAGTACTCTAAATCCTATAAATATATTCAGAGAAACTCCCGAAGAGGCATTAGGTAAATGCTTTCGAGAGTATATGTGGGCGATTCTTCCGGCTCTCGCCGATGCCAGTAGAACATGCGCGGGCGAGGGTGATGCCATTGATTGTGGTATAAAGCTGGCAACACTTTTGGGAATATTAGTATCCTACGGTTATTGTGTACGTAGGCGAATGGACACCCTAAGCCGCTCAGAGCAAGGAGTAATAAGACAACACTTACAAAAATTAAATAGTCTCATGACAGAACTTGAATGTTGGACACCCGCAATAGAGTAATTAGATATAGCGAGAGGATTTGATTCATGAACCCCTTAATGATTTCCCTAAAAATATAATGACAGAAAATGAAAAGTGGATTGTAATTATAGGTCTGTATACTTTAGCTTTGCTAGTGTTTATTTATAAAAATGCCAAGTTGCGTAAGGATTTAATTTTAAAATCAGATCAAATCCGAGAAATAGAACACGAACTTAAGGATTTAGAGAAAATTATTAAAACTAGAAAATAAATTATATAGCAGTACACTCTCGCGTAGTTACAGTACAAATGTTCTAAAGCACTCCTGATAAAGCCTCCATTTCTCATGTGTCAATACACCAGCGTGTAGCGCTATAGATGATTGAGCAACCTTAAACGCTAAAATTAAATATAGATTTAGTTTAAATTATAATAATTATAGGTCGATAAGTAAGTATGAGGATAAGTCAATCATGGTTCTGGCCATTACTGGGAATTAGCATAGTTGTTGCTAATGTAACGGGGAAGGAATGGCTGGAATGGGTTGTTTCATCAATTGTGATAATTTTAGCCATTAGTGAGGTGGCTAGTGAAGGACTATTATACCAAAAAAAAATGCAGGAAAGCGAAGAAAATATCAAGAGTATAAAAAAAAGAATTGAATCAATAAAGCAGTTTATAAAGGAATAATCAAATTAACCGTTAGCCGAAAATTTCAGCAGTCGGCAAATTCTCATTCCACCCTAAAATAAAGAATGTCTCATGACGTCAGCGGTGGGTTTGAGGAGATTAATGGGAGTTCAAGTCGAAGTCAATGATGTACCAGCAGCATTCGATCGGAAAACTTGATACCTTTAATGGAAATAAAACTGCACAAACAGGAGATCGCGCCCCTCGTCCACTGCCGATAATTATAGAAGATATTAAATCTCTACTAGCTCCTGTAAGAAGCGTTGCGAGTACTCTAAATCCTATAAATATATTCAGAGAAACTCCTGAAGAAGCAATGGGTCGATGTTTTTTAAGATTAGGTGTTTTTATTTTGGGAGCTATTGAAGGTGTCTCTATAGATTGCTTAACCCATGGTTTGTATAGCGCTGAGTGTGCTAGGTCTCTGACCACCTTAGCGGGAACATTAATAGCTTACGGCTATTGTGTACGTGATCGAATGAAAACCCTATCCTCTTCCGATCAAAAAGTAATACATAAGCACTTGCATAAACTAGATAGTTTAATTAAGGAGATTGAGTATTTGAAATCCCTAACAACGTAATTGTATAGGCTTTTCAATACTTGTAGTATAAGTTTTTCGGGGACAGGAAACAGTGAACAGTGAACAATTAACAGAAAAAACATTATTCAGCAAGCTTTTGACCAAATTCAATAACTTTTCATTATCACCCTATCTACCGGAGAGTAAAAAAAATGACAGAAACTGAACAGTGGATTATACTTATAGGTTTTTATATTTTAGCTCTGCTATTATTTTTTTATAAAAATGCAAAGTTACGTAGGGCTTTAATTGCCAAATCAGATCAAATAAGAGAAATAGAAGTCGAACTTAAAAATTTAGAGGACAGTATGAAAACCAGAAATGAAAGGACAAACAATTGAGTAATTTTACAAGCTATAACTAGTCGGACAAAAGAATACAGCACTGTATTAAGCTTTGTAAATAGTACCCAAACTCTGACAAAAGACGAATGACGTAGCTTGCTTCTCAAGGGCAGCGAGTTCTCCACCGTTCATTTTAATTGTGTCCACCTACTTAGCGCGTCTAACTCTTTTGTATAATAGCGACACATTGCTAGCTATGCTGGCTAAGGCTTTGAGGTTAATTTTATTTGTACAACTTAGTTAGGTTAACCATATATTATAAATATAGCTGTCGTTTAGGTTAGACATATATGAATATACCTCAATCATGGTTATGGTCAGTACTGGGAATTAGCCTAATTATTGCTAATTCAACCGGGAAGGAATGGTTAAAATGGATTGTTTCATCCATGGCGATAATTTTAGTCATTGTTGAAGTAACTAGTGAAGGTTCACTCTACCAAGAAAAAATGCAGGAAAGCGAAGAAAATATTAAAAGCATAAAAAAAATAATCGAATCAATGAAGCAGTTGATAAAGGAATAATAAAACGGGTAGATTATACCCATTTGCCGAGGCAAGTATATCGCCGATGCGATCACGTCTGTGGGAAACTCTCAGGCAAATCCGAAACTTTTGTTCACTCATGCCTGTTAAATCAAAAAGCACGGTCTTTAGCAGCTATGCTCTTTTAGTCATTGCCTATGCGATATTGCCTCAATTTTAACTGTCAGAATCCCCAAAATCCTATCGATGCAGAGGTTTGTCAAAATTGTGGTCGAAGCTGTTATTAGATATTTGAAGGCTGAACCGGAACAAGTAATCGTCACATAAACATCATCTCGTAGAATTATGGGATTTGAAGACTAAAACATTACGTTCTAAGTTTAATGTTACGTTGGCACGACTCGTCATTAGCCACGATAATCAGATGCTGATTATTAATGGTGATCTAGATCGCACGAGTAGGGGGGCTACGACTCTAATTTGGCATTTACCCACAGGTCGCCCAATTCGCCAGTTAAACACAAAGTTTGTTAGTGCTTCAGTCGATTTGCAGGTAGTGGTGACCCAGCGCTGACTATTTGGAATCTGGAAACTGGAGAATTAGTCAATACCCTGGAAGGACATCCAGAGGGTGTCGCTGCTGTGGCAATGAGTGCTGATGGAGAAACGATGGTTAGTCGCAGTCTAAATGGTCAAGTCAAAATTTGGCAGCCTGGTTAGCCTGACCTGTGGGGAGTGGGAAGGGGGAAGGGGGAAGGGGGGGAGATGGGGAAGATGAGGGAGGTGATGGAGAATTTTTCCAATCCGATTAAAGCCGAAGCCTTACGCCAAGCACAATTAGCGATGATCAAGGGAGAGGTGCGCTTAGAAGGGGGACAATTACGGGGAAGTGGACAACCTGTTCGGTTACCGCCAACATTAGAAACTCAAGAGGACAAGTCTCTCTGCCATCCCTATTATTGGGCAGCATTTACCCTGATTGGAAGTCCTTGGTAAATTCATCGTCTTCTCCATCGTTGGTTATTCCTGTTTCGTCAGCATCGGATAAACTGAAGGATTGGTTAAAAATTCGCAGCTTGACGGGCTAAGGTGGCGCTGCCTTCCTATCCGATAAAATATCAAGATAGTCGAGGGTGAGGGATAATGACCAATGAAAAACTTTTGTCCGGAAAACTTCCTGATTTTGATTGTTGATGATAATCCCAATAATTTACAAATTCTTCATGTCATTTTAGAAACCGAAGGCTACACAACAATTGCTGCTAGCAACGAAGAGGACGCGATTGAGCGGGTACGACTTGACAAGCCTGACTTAATCATTATGGCGTTAACCATGCCAAAAACGAGTGGGTTAGAGTTGTGCGACCATCTTAAGTCTCCCCCGCCCCTAACCACAAGTCCAATTATCCTGATGCGGACGATTCGTGAACAAGAGTATTTAATTGAAGCCTTTGAGAAAGGCGCCGCCGATACCATTACTCATCCTTTTAATCCAGCCGAAATACTGGCTCGTGTCCGCACCCATTTAGAATTGAAGCAGACTCAAAAACAATTGAATCGATTGGTTCAAGAACAGGAAAAATTAACGAAATTGTTGAGGAAATTAGCCAGTACTGATCCACTAACAGGACTCTGGAATCGCCGTCATTTTTTAACGATTGGCTATCAGGAGTTTAATCGCGCCTGTCGGTACAAGCGTTCCTTATCTATCCTGATGATTGATCTTGATAACTTTAAACAGATTAACGAGGAATATGGGCATACAATGGGAGATGAAGTCCTTAAGGGTGTAGCCAAAAGCATCGTTGGTTCATTGCGTGAAGCCGATTATTGTGGACGATGTGGCGGCGAAGAGTTTGTCACATTACTGCCAGAAACGGATAGTGCTGGGGCGATGCGTGTGGCTGAACGTTTGAGAAAGCGACTCGAACAAATTACCATTGGAATTGGCGATAAACAGGTACAAATGACGGTAACAGTTGGTGTAGCGAGTTATCAATTAGACGATTCCAACATTGAGGTAATTATTCAACGAGCGCATAAAGCACTTTATCACGCCAAGAGTCAGGGATACAATCGGGTTGTCTTGCATTAGGTTAAGCCTGCATCTAACTTCTAGCAGATTTAGGATATTCGCGGCTGCGGTAAAGATAAAAGAGTTGATAGAAATAGAGAGGGTCGATGAATAATAATATAATTTTATTTGCAGGTAGAGCGAATCCTGGATTAGCTAAAGCGATCGCCCAAGACTTAAATATACCCTTGGGAAATTGTACGGCGCAGCAATTCCCCGATGGAGAAGTCACGGTACAATTACAGGAGTCGGTGCGGCAGAAGTCGGTGTTTATCGTCCAGTCCACTTCTCCCCCCGTAAACGACCATCTGATGGAACTCTTAGCATTTGCAGATGCCTGTCGTCGGGCAGCCGCGAGGCAAATTACGGCGATTATTCCCTATTTTGGCTATGCCCGTGCGGATAAGCGCCATGGTTGTCACGAACCGATTACCGCCAGTATGGTGGCTGAGATTATGCAGACTGTGGGGATCGATCGCGTGATTACTCTGGATTTACATGCACCCCAGATTGAGGGCTTTTTCCGCATTCCTGTGGATAGTTTATCGGCTGTATCAATTTTAGGCGAAACCCTGCGCGATCGCTTGCCTGCTGATGTGGTGGTGGTGTCCCCCGATACGGGACGGGTATCGATGGCGACGGACTATGCCCAAATCCTGGATACCTCTGTGGTTGTGGTGCATAAGCAACGACAAAGTGGGACTCAAACTCAGGTAACGCGGATCGTTGGAGAAGTGCGCGATCGCCCCTGTCTGATCATAGATGATCTGATTTCCACCGGGGGTACAATCGCCAAGACGGTAGACGCCTTACTCGATGCGGGTGCCCGCCCAGAGATAACGGTTGCTGTTACTCATGGGCTGTTTATTCAAGACGCCCGCCAGCAACTAAGTCATGACAGTATCCAACAGATTTTGGCGACGGATACGATATCAATTAACGCGGAAAATTGGTCTCAGTTGCAGATTGTCTCAGTTGCCCCTCTTATTGCCCAAATGATCAGAAAGGATGAATAATATTACCCTACAAAATCTAGTTTTAATATCATTTCCGCCTACCCAGAAGCCAATAGGTCGTCATATCGCCTTTCCCCTTAACTTTGACGGCACCCCGTTGTTCAAAGATAAAGTTATGCTGTAACTGTTGGTATGTAGTAGCGGTAACTTGAATTTTACCCGGTTCTCCTGAGGATTCCATGCGAGAGGCAACATTAACCGCATCTCCCCATAAATCATAGATAAATTTTTTCCGACCAATTACACCAGCCACGACTGATCCGGTGTTAATCCCAATGCGAATTTCAAACGACTCCCCCTGTTGCTTTTGGAACTCATGAATCGCTTGTTGCATATCCAACGCCATCTGCGCGATCGCTGTGGCATGATCGTCTAAAGGACGGGGTAAACCGCCAACAACCATATAGGCATCACCAATGGTTTTAATCTTCTCCAATCCATACTGATCCGCTAGCTGATCAAACGTAGAAAAGATTTGATTCAGCATATTCACCAGTTCAATCGGTTGCAAACGTGCTGATAACGGCGTAAATCCAACAATATCGGCAAACAGAATTGTCACCTGATCAAAATGTTCCGCAATCGCCCTCTGATCTTGCTTCAGCCGACGGGCAATCAGTTCAGGTAATATATTCAGTAATAACTGCTCTGACTTATCTTGCTCTAACTGTAACGCCGCTTCTGCCTGCTTGCGATCGGTAATATCACGCGCCACCCAAATAATCGATTGGTCAGAAATTGCCGAAATACTGGCGGCAAACCATACTGTATTGTCTTCACTTTGGAGACTGTAATCAAAATAGATCGTGTGCTGAGTGGTTAGCGCCTGTTGAATTTTATCTAACCAATCCTGAGCCGTTTCCTCTTGAAAAAGATATTCGATTGTTTGGTTGATTGGGTCAATGTAAAAGTCATAGAAGCGGGTGGGATTCGTCGGCGCTATTTCGATATTTGCGATGGTATGGTCTTGAACATCAATAATTAAAACAATCGCATTCATTGCCTCAAAAAAAAGGCGCATTTTGCTTTCCGAAGTTCGCAGCTTATTTTCCAGCAATTTACTTTCACTAATATCCCGTGCTGCCCAAATCACGCTATCATGAGAAAGCGGCGATAAATTAGCGGCAAACCAATTATCTCGTCCGGCAACGGTCAACTGATAGTCAATATTAACAGTTTGCTGAGTTAAAAGAGCCTCTTTAATCGCTTGGAGAATAAAATCAGCTTGCTCGGTTGGGAACTGTTCATGTAACGTTTTACCGACAATTTCCGCTGATGGTTTGTAGTCACTCAGGGGATTAGTGGGAACAATTTTTAGGCATTGTCCTGAGGCATCAATCACCAGCACCACATCCGTCAAGGCGGCAAAAAGTGCTTGCATCTCGGTGATTGCTTTTTTCTGCTGAATCACGCTACCTAACTGATTAGAAATAACCGTGACTAGCTCAAAAAAATGATGGTCAGGTGGGTATTTTTTTGCCATAAAAAACACCAGTACAGCTAAGACATAAACGGATTCTTGCTCTGATGCTGGTGTAACAATAGGTACGGCAAAGGCTGAATTGAATCCGCATTGAACAGCGAGTTCTAGTCTCAGAAAAAGGTCATCTGAAAACGTCGCTAAATCATCAACCCACTCCGGCTGAATTTGATGCCAGACTCGTCCGGGTAATTCTTCATTGGGTAAGAAGGTTAAGGCGGCACTGTACTCTCGAAATTGGTCGAAGTTTGCTGTGTCTAGACCATCGATATCCGTACATTTACGATACCAACTATGGCTGCATTCTAACGCCATACCATCCGTCGCGGGAATCCACGCTTCGCCATAACTCCAGCCTGTAATTTCGCAGACTTGATGCAAGGCGACATCCAAGGCACTCTGAAAATCAGCGGCGCTACTAATGGCTTGGCTCATTTTAGCCAGACGTGCCACTTGTTCTTCTGCTTGCTTGCGTTCAGTTATGTCGTTAATAACAGTGAGTAAGCAGTCTTGTCCACCGAAGTTAATAATATTTGCCGATAATAATCCTGTTTTTACCTGTCCTGACTTGAGACGGAAATCGAATTCATAATTTTGAATAGTTCCCTGAGTTTGTAATTGCTGAATAAAGCGAGTACGGTCATCGGGATGCACCCAAAATTTTAATTCGACTGTGGTTTTGCCAATCAGTTCGTCTGGTTGATACCCGATCAGATTCAGTAATCGATCATTGACCGCCAACAAGTGTCCATCAGCCAGGGTGCTGATTGCCATGGCGTTGGGAGACAAGCGAAAGGCGAGGGCAAACTGATCTTCGCCTAAGCCTCCTGTGGCGCTTGGGGGTTGGATGGGCTGGTCTAATTCCTCGTTCCTGGGTTCCAAAATACTCAAAGAAGAATGCAACAGCAGGGCAAGGGGGTCAGGTAAAACTTCTATTATATCGCTATTTACTGGGATCGTCTTATGTCATACTCGCTTCGCGAGAAGCAAGCTACGTCATTCGTCTTATGTCTTATGCTGATTGTTCATGGTTCATTGTTCATTGGTAATTTTCTTCCCCAGCTTCCAGACGTAGCATGCTACGTCTCTACATTGCTTCCCCAGCTTCCCCATCTCCCCCAAATCAACCCTTACTTGCCAATACAAAAGCGACTAAAAATCCGGTCAAGTACGGATTCCGTTACTTCCTCCCCCGTAATTTCACCTAAGGCTTGAATCGCGCCACGTAAATCAATTGTCCAAAAATCTAAAGGTAACTGCTGGGAAATGGTTTCTTGTACCTGTTCCAGTGCTACCTTGGCTTGGGTTAAGGCGGCGGCTTGTCGCTGGTTAATCGCTAACTCTAAATCAGCCGCTTGAATGGTTCCGGTTTGTACGGCTTCCAGAATCCCTTGTTCTAATGCCTCAATCCCTTCATTTTTAGTAACGGCGGTTGTAATTACTCGGTCAATACTATCGGGATAGGAAACCGAATCAGCGGGGGCGAGATCGGTTTTATTAATCACTAAAATTAGGGGACGGTGTTTGACGTGGGTATAAATTTCGTGGTCTTCTGAACTCCATCCCGTTGTGGCTTCAATCACCAGTACAATTAAATCAGCCACCTCCGCCGCACGGCGCGATCGCTCAACGCCAATTTTCTCGACTTGATCGACGGTTTCCCGGATTCCGGCGGTATCTAGAACCTGTATGGGGATACCACCAACCACTAACTGCGACTCTACCACATCACGAGTTGTACCCGGTAAGTCGGTAACGATCGCGCGATCGCTGCGACTCCAGGCGTTCAATAAACTGGATTTGCCCACATTCGGACGCCCGACAATGGCGACGTTTAAGCCTGTTCGCAATAATTGACCGCGATCGGCGGTGGCGAGAATTTGCTTAATATCGGTTAAGACTTGTTGCAGTTGGGAGACGATTCCGGCTTCATCTAAAGGCGGTAAATCCTCCTCAAAGTCGATGCGGGCTTCAATTTCTGCCAAAGTATCTAAACACGTCCCCCGGAGTTGGCGAATCGGTACAGCCAGTTTTCCTTGCATTCCCGCCAATGCAGCTTGGGCGGCGGCGGGGGAACGAGAACCCACTAAGTCAGCGATACTTTCGGCTTGGGTTAAATCTAAGCGCCCATTCAAAAATGCCCGCAGGGTAAACTCTCCCGGTTGGGCTAACCGTGCACCTAATTCTAGACATAATTGCAACACCTGCTGCACAGGCATAATCCCACCGTGACAATGGAACTCAACCACATCTTCACGAGTATAAGAACGAGGGGATTGCATAATTAAAAGTAGGGCTTCATCCACGATCTGTTGGGTTTGAGGATGACGCACATACCCATAGAGAATGCGGTGAGTCTGCCAAGCTTGACGCCCTGGTGCGTGGAATAGTTGACGGGCGATTTCTAGGGCATTTTCACCCGACACCCGCACAATCCCTACACTCCCCTGTTGGGGAACGACAGCAGTTGCGATCGCGGCTATTGTTTCACCTTGGACAAACTGTTCAGACATCGTTTGCTTACCCTACCCTTTCCTAATTTGTTGTTCGCCCCTGTTTAAGAGAAGCTAGATTTCTTGTTCCCCCCTTCTGAAGGGGGGCTAGGGGGGATCTCTGATTAAGTAAAGGTTTCAGCCTTAAGTTTACACCAATGTTCATCAAGGGTTCCCTACAGATGGTGGTGTAATGGTCAAACCTGCATCAGTTCTGAGCGTTGATGGCGAGAGAAATTAAGCGATCGCGTAAAATAGTCTGTAACTGTATCAATTGCTTTCTATCTTAACTACTTATGGCAACCGTTACACTTAACCTCAATCCAATTGTTCACTTGAATCAAGAGCAATTTTATCATCTTTGCCGAGTCAATCCCGACGTAAAATTTGAACGCAATGCGAAAGGAGAACTGATCATCGTGTCCCCCACAGGCGGAGAAACGGGAAAACGGAACGCCAAGCTAACCACTCGATTTTGTGTGTGGAATGAACAAACGAACCTGGGAGAAGTTTTCGACTCTTCCACCTGTTTTCACCTGCCCAATGGAGCGAACCGTTCTCCCGATGTGGCTTGGATTCAACAACAACGATGGGATGCGCTGACAGAGGAACAGAAAGAAAAATTCCCCCCCATTGCCCCAGACTTTGTTTTGGAGTTAATGTCACCCAGCGATACGTTAACAGAAACCCAAGACAAAATGCAGGAATACATGGATAATCAAGTCAGACTAGGTTGGTTACTCTATCGACCAACTCGTCGGGTTGAAATTTATCGCCAAGGACAAACGGTAGAAATCCTGGAAAATCCGACCCAGTTATCGGGAGAAAATGTTTTACCTGGCTTTATTTTAGATTTACAGATTGTTTGGAATTGAATCATTGACTGTCAAAAATTCATCCGTCAATTGTAGGGGCGGGTTTAGCCGTTTAATTTGACTATCTACCGATAACCTCAAAAGCCAAACCCGCCCTTCGCCACTATTTGAGCGTGTGTGTTACAGGACAAAATCAGATTACAGCGTTAACGATTGCGGATTAGTTTCAATCAACTTCGCCAAATCTTGTAGGAATGCTGCTGCATCAGCACCGTAAATAATCCGGTGATCACAGGTCATATTCACCTGCATTTGATTCCGCACCCCCATCATGCCATCCGTTGTCGCCACCACTTGCGGACGTGATGCGCCAATCGCCATGATTGCCCCTTGTCCCGGCGGTAAAATCGCATCAAAACGGTCAACGCCATACATCCCCAAATTCGAGATCGTAAACGTACCGGAACTATATTCCTCCGGTTGCAACTGCTTGCGTCGGGAGCGTTCAACCAAGCCTTTCCAGGTGCGAGACAAGGAATAAATATCCACCTCATCGGCTTTTTGTAGCGTTGGTGTAATCAATCCCCCATCTGCCATTGCCACAGCAACAGCCACATTGACGCCAGCATGATACTGAATCCCCTTTTCCGTATAACTGGCATTTATCTTTGGATGTTGTTTCAATGTCACAGCGACGGCTTTGGCTAATAGGGCAGTCATGGTTACGCCCTTAGGCTTAATTTGTTTATACAGCTTATCCAATTCATTAGTAGTGATGGTGTACCCCACCCGGAAGGATGGCACCTGAAGACTCGCCACCATATTCCGCACCACAGCATTTTGCAGGGTGTTGAAGGGAACCACTTCACCTTGGGGTATAGCTACAGGCGTGGTTGGTGTAGCTGTCGGTTGAGTCGCAGGCTCAGGCGTTGGCTGTTGCGGTGCAGCAGCAGGTTCGGGTTGGGGAGTTTTGCCAGCGGCGGCTTCCACATCTTCTGCCACAATGCGTCCGTGAGGACCACTACCTGTCAATGTATCGAGTTCAACCTTCAACTCTTTGGCTAATTTCTTCGCCCTAGGCGAGGCGACAGTGCGTCCATTACGGCGACTAGGGGTATCTTGCGCTTGGGAAGCGGCTGAGACAGTAGCAGGTTCAGATTTTTGCGTTTGTTCGGTTGGCGTTTGCTCGGTTGGCGCTTGATCAGGCGAAGTACTGGCTGAGTCTGAGGCGGAACTGGATTGGGAGGCTTGTTGTTTAGCCGTTTCAATTTCGTCAGGAGTTTCGGCTAGCAGGGCAATTGCCTCTCCGACAGGCACGGTTTCACCTGCGGGTACAGTAATGACGGCTAGATAGCCCTCATAGAAGGACTCCACATCCATATCCGCCTTGTCAGACTCAACCACTACCACGGTTTCGCCTTTTTCTATTTTGTCCCCTGGGGATTTTACCCAAGAGACAATTTTACCTTCGGTCATGGTGGAGCTAAGGGCGGGCATGAAAACTTCGTGGATCATGAGGTGGTATTCCCTATGAACTAGGCGTTAAATAACAATAGCATTTGCCAGATCGCATTTTAGCTTGATGACGGGTTCTCAAACTATAGAGGTCGAAAAGAGGGAACGGGGAATGGGGAACAGGGAACAGGGAACAGGGAACAGGGAACAGGAAATAGGGATTACCCACCCGCCCCTAAATCTGGGTGCTTCTCCATACCAACCTACAATAGAATTAGCCGCTTACATAGAAAGCTGATGGATTGGATGGTCAAATCGGGCAAAATTTCTTTGATGAGTCTCGCTAGTATGATACTCATGCTGACGGCTTGCACAAGCATCAGTAATCGCCCAGAAGCGACAGTTACAGCCGCTAATCCCTCACCTGACAAAACGATTTCCTCATCGACTGAGCCATCCCCCGATTCTCCCGGTAATTCAACTCCCCAGCAAAATTTTTCATCGCCTCAGACGCCAGCAGCTAACCGGGAAAACTATCGTTCCATTGATCTATCCCAACAAGCAGATCGGACGAGTTTAACCGGGAGTGATCCCAAGGCGATCGCACTCTCGGCGTTTGGTAGTAGCGACGCTGATACGGATTCAGCTACCGTGGATGTCTCCTATCCTCAACCGGATCAGGCAATTGTGATTCTGACTCAAACTGGATTAAAGGGTGATTCTGTGCAAGATATCCGATATCGCGTTGAGTTCCAGAAAAATCCCTCGGCTCAAGCTAATGAACAATGGCAGATGATTTGGGCAGGATCTCAGTTCAAATGTTATCCTGAGCGCGGTCATCAAGACTGGTCACCTGAACTTTGTTTGTGATACCAAATCCGCTTTGAAAACCCTTTTTTGTCATGGCGATTGAAATCGCTGCTACACAAACAAAGTCCGCCTGCGCGGACTGGGTTATATAGCACTACTGGCGTGACACAGCTAAAATTGTGGAATAGATTTGACGTTTAACCCTGAGCGAAGTCGAAGGGTTAAACCGGGCGCAAGGATGGTGCCCCTACAATTCTAATCCACCAAATAAGGTGTGCCACGACACTACGCTCTCAGGTTAGGACAAAATAAGAAAAATTTAAATCGCTCAATCCCTTGATGAGTCAGTGTTTTTCTTCACTATTGCCTATTGCCCATTGCCTATTCCCTATTGCCTCTCCCCACCACAAGACTTATTCAGCAAGCCCCACAATAGACAATTTATCGACATCCTAAGGATGCGCGAGTCTCTACTCCCGTTTTCGAGTTAACCCCACTGGCTCTAGTACAGAGATTTTGGACTTGTAAGCGATCTAAAACTGCATTGCTGAAGTCAGCACCCGTAATTTTAACGTCATTTAAGCGAGAACCTAACAAAATTGCTTCCTCTAGAACCGCATCACTTAAATCAGCCCCTTTGAAGTTAACCTTATAAGCAATGCTGTATGAAAAATCTGCACCCTGTAGATTTGCATCAGTCACCGTCGAATCACTAATCACCACACTGCGTAAATCGGTATTGCTTAAATTCGTTTGCGTCAGATTCATGTTAGATATCTCCAATTCCGCTAAATTTTGACCGGAGAAATCCATGGCACTTAGATCCGATACACCGTCATTAATAAGCTGTCGGGCAGAGGGATTAGCAGCTTGGGCGGATAGGGGAACGCAAACCAACACTAACGCCACAATTAGAGCGGCGAGTCCTTGAATAGACTTAATAATACTTTCTTTCATTGTAATTGTTGCCGAAAACATCCTTTCTGGCGTAGTTTACGCCAAATCTTAACCACATCGGTATAACTGATAGGGAATACCAATCCGGTAATGGTGACTCGGATCAAGGATACAGGTTTTTTGGTTCGCGATCGCAAGAGTTTGGGGATAGTCTCGCCGCTTCAAGCCAGGAGCGATTACCCATAGATTCAACGGAGACACAGAAGGTATGGCTAATTCCGATAACTGTTGCCAGACTCTATCATATCCCTGTTGGCGACTTAAAAAGGCTATTGTGCGATCGCCCTCCTGATTCCCACCCTCTGATACGTTCTCCAATGCCAAGGCAAAGCTCAATCCTAATCCTACATCCTGAAGATCGTGATATCCCATCACCATGATCAGGGGAACCGTGGGTTCAATTGTCATATTTTGCGCCACCTGCTGAGGATGATAGGGTTTGAGAAACACCAAATTCGCCCCAACACAAACTGTACTCACCAGAGAGATAGCTAAGGGTAAGATGATTTCCCATTTTGCCTGTACCCCAGCACCCCTAAGCCCAGATGCGCCATGGTTTACAGTTAAACTCGCTGCCAATAACGCACAAATCGCCGGATAATAGACAAAGTTATAACGGGGGACAATGGAGATATCCTTACCTAATCCGTAAATAATTGCCAGAAATTGCAGCAATACAGCCAAGGTAAACCCGAATAGCGTCAATGTAGCTAACTGGGTTGAAGGCTGACACAGCAATCGCTTCACTCCAACGCCTCCCCGCCAAATAATCCAACTCCCCAATCCCAACGTTAATCCTCCCATGGGTATCACCATCCACAAAGGTTGATTTTCCACGGGTAAAGCAATCACCATCAGGAACCAACCCACCAGTAATTGCAACAAAGGCGTAATACTATCCGGTGGCGGTAGCCAACTGGTTTCTGGACGCCCCACATCTGCCAAAAGCATACCCCACCACGGCAGATAACTGACTGCCATTCCCGCGATTACCAGCGCCACAGCACTCCAACTCCCGTCAGGTAAGCGCCGACGATACCCAATCATCCCAGAAATTAGGGTCAAAACTTGGGCAATGACAGCCAGAATAAAAAAGTAATGGACATAACAACCGATACTGTTTATCATTCCCCAACCGCACCATAGCCAAGGGGAAGGCATTTGCTGATGGTAAAGACGCTGCTGAATCAGGATTAATGCCAATAGTGCCAGAATAATCAGCAGCATCGGTAACGTGTAGTGACGCGCTTCCTGAGACAGGTAAACCGCAAAAGGAGACACCGCCATTAACGCGGCGGCGATTAATCCCGCGATTGGCGAAAAGATGAGACGATTGAGACAGTAGATTGCCGCGATCGCACCCACTCCGATTAAGGCGGGAAATGAACGCAACGCCCACGCTAACGGTTCGGTTCCCGTCAACCTTAGCCACGAATGCATTAAGCAAAAGAATAAGGGCGGATGAGTCGATTGTTGGGCAAGGGTTTGGGCAATATCTCGACAGCTAGCGTCGGGTTGAAGGGTGAAGAATTCCTGGAGCGTGGATAAGGGAAATACGACATCCAACGGTAAATCACTATACTCAAGTCCCAGACTAAAGAAAGCCGTGAGAACTTCATCCAGCCACAGGGGTTTTAAGTCAATATGCCAAAATCGGAGGGCGATTCCCAGGATAATGATTCCAGCAAGGGCGAAATAATGGAGAGTCAGTTTTTGGCGTAGGTGCATAGTATAGAGTTTCGCGCAAAAACCACTCTAGCGAGAATTGGGTTAATTTGAGCGATTGAAATCGCTGCTACACAAATGTATGCGAAGCCTTCCCGAAGGGTAGTGGACTGACACAGCTAAAATTGTGGAATAGATTTTATCATTGAATCGGGCGCAAGTCTTTGCGCCCCTACGGTTTCGGGGCGTAATTCTAATTCATCAAATAAGGTGTGCCACGCCAGTACTGGCGTGGCACAGCTAAAATAGGGCTTTGTTTGTAGTAAGCACTTTAGTGCTATAACGCCCTGAATCGTCAGGTATGGCACATAAATGTGTAGGGGCGGGTTTCACTACTATCTCTTCGGTTGCACCCAGATGCAACTAAACCCGCCCCGATTCCCAGGTTTCGTAATTTCCAGTGAAACGCCAGGGTTATAAGGGGGTAGCTAACCCGGATTTGTATAAGTCCTAGATTGATTAACATGGTGAGAGTAGACGGTAATTTGAGAGACAAAGAACTTGGACGGGTCTAGGTTTAATCTGATGGATTAAGCACTGTTACTTATCAGGATGTAATCGAACCTTGGAACAAGGATTAATCCCATTGAATAATAGGGCGATCCAATCAATTGAATGAACTCCAATTGTTTCTTTAAGTAAGCGGGTCGCCCCTATAGACTCTCACCGATGTTTATGATATAAAAATTTTCTGTGGAAGATTCTTTTCTAGTTCAGTCCGCGTAGGCGGACTTTGTTTGTGTAGCTGCGATTTCCAATCGCCCTTTCAACCCCTATGCACAATACCATCTTGAACACTCGCTCTACGATAACCCCTTGAGGGTAAATGTTTCAGATCAAATTCCTCACCATTTTCTCGTTTCCAAATCTTGTAATCAGAAAATGTGAGCGGGGTTTGGGGTTCACAATCTTCTGGGATATGATCGGCTGACACAAAATACACTGCACCCTCTCCCATAACCTGAGCGATACCATCCCGGTTAACCACCAGCGAGGTTCCCTCATCAATCCCTATCCCCAAGACACTATCCGTAATTCCATCCCGAAGTTGACGCGCCATAAATGTCATCAATCGACCCATGCGATCGCGATCGCTAAAATGGGTATCTATAATCGTACCCTTCATCAGCGACCAGTTGAACAAGTCATAACTAAACAGAATATCTTCGTAGGGATCATCTAGGGCATACTCACTATCAACCGCATCCGAACAGGCGTTGTAAATAAAATCACTTTGAATCATCGCCCCAGCACTGGTTCCCCCAATCCCACCGCCCTTAGCACCAACGGATTTAATCGCGTCTGCTGTCGCCGTATGCTTAAAATTTCGGGTATAGTCGCACTGATCGCCACCTGCAAAAAATAACACCTCAGCTTGGCGAATCGTATCCGCCACATCTGGAGAATTAGCATCATCCCGACTACCGATAACCAAGGTTTCCACCGAATCCACCCCATTCATCGCCAGAATCGGTTCATTATAGCCAGCCGAACCCGATGAGCGAATCACAACCACGTCAACCGTAGCCGAACAGTCAGTGCAACCTCTCGCCTGATTAATCATCCACTGAATCGCTTCATCCACATCAGCCCCCCCGCCGCCTAAGTCAAAAGCAATACCTGCGGGAACATTGACATCCGTCGAATTGCCATCAAAATAGCGGATAACCTTGGCAGATGCTGGTGCAACCCACAGCGATAAGCACACCAATACTATTGACACCAGCTTGATGACTTTAGCAAGGGGCAAACCGGAGGTAGATTTAAAAGGACGAGAACCCATAGAATTATTGGAAGATAAACCCCGATATCAATAATGGCACGAGTAAAAGGGCAGATATAACCGCCACAACCGTGACTGGATCTACATTGATAACGTTTTTTTCAGGTTTATTGCTCATCGAACACCCTCCCAAATTGACTAAATATTGCTTTGCCACCCGGCTGGGTAAACTGCTGTCCTTATCTTACTGCCAAGTGGGTGATCAAGATGACAGATGATGGATAAAACCGTTTTGGTGAAGAGAGCCAACATAGTACTGGCGTGGCACACCCTATTTGATGAATTAGAATTATGCCCGGAAACCGTAGGGGCGCACAGACGTGCGCCCGATTCAATGGTAAAATCTATTCCACAATTTTAGCTGTGTCAGTCCAGTACGTTGGTTGGTCTTGTAGGGGCGAGTTTCACGGCTCACATTTTTTTCAGCCCTAATGCAACTAAACCCGCCCCGATCAAGGTGCGAGGATTCTCTAACCAATCACCAATGACGCATGACGCATGACTAATAGGGGTCTTGCTGGATAGAAGCGTCTCTATGTATCCTACTGATGGAACGGTTTGTCAATAAAAGGTTTTGTCATGGCTAACTCAAAAAACGTCCTGGGTACAGAACTAGAAACCTGTTGCACATCTCCCATGACCGGATTTTACCGGGATGGCAAATGCAATACTGGAGGCGGTGACTTTGGCGCTCACGTTGTTTGCGCTCAAGTTACCGAAGAGTTTCTGGAATTTACCAAACAGCGCGGGAATGACTTGAGTACACCCGTTCCCGGATTTAACTTCCCTGGTTTAAAACCAGGCGATCGCTGGTGTCTATGTGCGTCTCGTTGGCAAGAAGCCCTAGAAGCGGGTGCTGCACCTCCTGTGGTTTTGTCTGCTACTCATGCATCGGCGTTAGAATATGTTTCCTTAAGTGAACTTAAACAACATGCTCTTGATGCTCAAGGTGCCTAAAAACGTGTGGAATTTTTAATCCAAACGTATTTGAGAGTTTGTGATGTTAGTGCGTTACGCTGATAAATGGTGCGTTACGCTTCGCTAACGCACCCTACAATTAACTCATGACTTATGACTTATCAGGTTTGGAGTTTTGTACAGATGAAAGAACCGGATTAGAATTCGTATCCACATTGTCTAAAGCGGGTTTTAAAATCTGCCAAGCTTGTTGCGCTTCAGGTAAAAATTGATCCCGTGCGGCTTTCGCTTCGGCAAATTTGATTAACGTTTTGGCAAAACTCTTATCTGTCGCCTGCTGCATTTGTTCGGGAGTCAGGGGTTCGGGGCTAAAGAGTGCCTCAATTACCGGACGTAACTCCAACGCCTGCTGCTGTATCTCTTCTAAGCTAACTCGTAAGCTGGCTAAATTCGCGATCGCCTTCACCGCTTGAATAATTTCCGGTTCATCTTCTGGCGATTCAATCGCCGAAGGGGGACCAACCACAATTAAATCTTCACTGCTTAACCCATCGGCAAAACTATTCGCATCTAAGCTGGTATCCTCTGGGTCATCCATCCGGCGTTCAATTTCTTCCAGCGCCTTTTTGCGACTGCGATCGCTATCCGTTCTGCCGCTGACTTCGATAAATAAACCCAGTTCCTTTAAATGTTTGGTTGTATACTGAATCGTCGATTTCGTCATAATCTTTATCAATAGAGAATTAAATATAAACTACAATAAAATGCTGTATTTTTAAAGAAAAACTAACGGCTTATCCTTCAACGGTGCAAACGCCTCAGCATCAAAGCGGTATAAAGACGCTGGACGCCCTGCCCCCCGTGAGGCTTTGAGACCCGTATCGGCTAAAAAACCCAACTTCAACAAACGGGTGCGGAAGTTAGAATAATCCGAGAAATTTTCGCCTAAAACAGTAGTATAGAGTTGATATAAATCACTCAGCGTAAAAACATCGGGTAATACGTCAAACGCGACAGGACTATACTCTAACTTATTCCGCAAACGCTGATATCCATACTCAATAATTTTGCCATGATCGAAAGCTAGGGGAGGGATCTGCTTAACCGGATACCAAGCCATACCGTTAACCCCCTCAGCAATAAACTGTGCTTCTTCAAACCGAACTAGGGCAAAGTAGCTAACCGATAAATAACGAACACCAAAGCTTTTCGGAGATTCCCTGGGATCACGATGCGGACCACCAAAGGTGTAGAGTTGTTCTAAGTAGAGATTATTGACCCGAATTTTTTCTACCAGAACTCGATGGGCAGCATCTTCTAGGGATTCTCCCTGGCGCACCAGCGTTCCTGGCAAACTCCACTGACCGGAAAAAGGGTCATCCCGGCGCATGATTAATAGCACCAAGACGCGGTTTTGTTGAGTATCAACAGAAAAAATAACAGTGTCAACACTGACCTTGAAGTCAGCTAACGCTGGTTGGTTGATCGGTTTGATGCCGCGTTCTGACATGGTTATCCAAAACTTTAACGTTTTGAACTTAAAAAAGTGATAGTCCCCATAAAAGTATAGCGAAGAACGTCCCTGTTCCAGCATCAGGGTTACTCAAGCATACAATTTTTCGCGATTGATATAGTCTTCAACAGAAGGGGTTATGACATCGGGGTCTCCTTTTTCACGATAGGCGGTGGAGGACACTCCTGGGACATCCAAATCCGCGATCGCTACCTGAGTGCCAAGCTGCCTTAATCGTTCTACACCTGTCTCGTCTATGTCATAACCGGGACGCGGTACAACCAGCAACTGCACCTGACTGAGTAATTCTTCAATCCGATACCAACGGGGTATCTGATGGACTAAATCCGAACCCACTACGAGAGTATAGTCAACCCCATCCCCCCAAATTTCCTTGGCTTTGGCTAACGTTTCTAGGGTTCTACTACGACTCAACTCCTCATGTACGCCAATATTATTATGCGGTGTTTCAATTTCAGAAATTAACACCTCTAACATTCGCTTACGGTGTTCTAGGGAGGTTTGGTGAGACTTAAACGGATTATCTGACGCCCAGACAGCGACTTTATCGTAATGGTTGGACAACCATTCGAGAATGGTTTGATGGGCTGCGGTGGGTGGATCAGCACTGGTTCCGAATAAGGCAATAGTGGTCATATCAAGTCCGTTAGCATCATCATGATATAGAGGATACAGATACAGGGGTGGGTATGATTGCTTTATCCTGACGATGGGAGGCATTAAACTGGTATTCGCCAAAAGTGCGGAATCGCACTATTTCAAGAGGCGTTCTAGTCGTTTATATACATCATCATCGTTACGCTTACCAACCAAGATGACTTCAACCAAATCCTGATTCGGATTGAACCGATATACGATTCGGTACTCACCGCTATCCACCCGATAATAACCTGGATAACCGGATAGCTGTTTGACCTAAAAGCATATCTTCTAATTCTTCCAGGCGCTTGAGTAGTCGCTGGTAGGTCTGTGCAGACATAATCACATGGCTAGGTTGAGATTGCTGCGTCACCACAACAGGCTCAATAGCGGCTTGCTCAAACACTTCACTGTGGCGATCGCGGGCATCTATGAGAGTATAACTATGCATAGCTAGATTTAAGGTTCACGACTATTGGCATTCTGTCTTAATTGTAGATGACTATCATCACCGTTCTATTCGGCTGAAGGGAGTAGACAGCTAGGGAGGATGTCAAGAATTAGACATCAGCGGCTTCTTGCTCTAATCGTTTTTCCGTTTGTTGAGTAAGCTGTTTTAATGTATCCGAAATCTCTACTTGTAGGGGTTGGGGATCGTCAAGTTGGCGGATTGGATCAGGAATCATTGCCACAGTCGCCGCTGTACGTTTTTTGATGTCTGCTAATGGTTCCGGTGGGTTTAAGCGTTTACCTGCTTGAACCATGAGTTGCAACAAGGGCTGTTCGTTGGCTTGAGGAGATTCAGATACCATTGCCAGCCGATCTTTGCTAATTTTCCCGTCAACAAAATTACGGAAAACTTGTTTGCGTCCAGGATAAGTTTCTTTACTACTCGACTGTTTCATAGTAGGAATACCATCCAGTTCCACCAGTTTATACACCCCATTAACTGGCTTACCTGTAACTAATCGCGTACCGACACCATAGCCGCCAATAATACCGCCAGCCTGTTTAATTTTGGCAATTTCCCATTCATCCATATCACCACTGGCAAAGATTTTCGCTTCTGGTAACAGCGAGTTCACTTGTTTAGACAGATCAGCAATATCTCCCGAATCTAAGCGCACCCCTGCAACGTTCATCTGATTGGATTTAACCTGTTCTGCCAGACGTTGCGCCGCCGCTACTGTATCATAAGTATCAATTAACAGAGGTGCCGTGGGAAAATAGCGTTGAAATGCACTAAATGCCTCATCCTCATTCCCCGATACAGCAGCAATTGCCATCACCAGAGAATGTGCCATTGTGCCACTGGGTTTTTGGTTTAACTTCAGTGCAGCGACCACATTTGAGGTAGAATCAAATCCAGCGGCTAATGCTGCCCGTGCTGCCCAGATTGCGCCTTGAGGACTAAACGCACGGCGGGTACCAAATTCCAACAGCTTGGCATCCTCTCCCGCAACATCTCGCATCCGCGCTGCCCGCGTTGCGATTAGGGTTTGGTAATTAATTGTATTCAGGATATAGGTTTCAACAAGTTGGGCTTGCCACAAAGGGGCTTCGACGCGCAGCAGAGGTTCATTGGCAAATACGGCAGTTCCTTCGGGTACAGCCCAAACATCGCCAGCAAATCCTCCTGACTTGAGGACTGACCAAAAGCGTTCTGGGACGTGATCAAACTGCCCTGTTGCCTGCAACGCCTCTATATGGGATTCGGAGAATTGAAGCTTTTCCAGATAATCTAACGCCTGTGCTAATCCCATAGCAATTAAATAGCCAAAGCCGTTAGGCAAACGTCGCACGAATAACTCAAAGCTGGCGCGTCGATTCTCTAACCCTTCACCCACATAGCAAGCTGCCATGGTCAGTTCATAGAGATCGGTTAATAGGCTGTAATCGGCTGGAGTGAGAGTGAGTTGCTGATCTTCCTGTGGCATAAGTTTCAAAAGAGTATTGTTCAGCGTTGATTGTTCATTGTTGATTGTTCATCGTTGATTGTTATGAACCATGAACAAATCAGACGTATAGCGCGTAGCGCTAGGCAATAGGCAATAGGCAATAGGCTCAATTGTAGTAGCAAGCCCCCAAATAGCCCTATACCTTCTGAATTAAATTTGGCATCGGAGCAATTTTTTG
Organism: Coleofasciculus sp. C1-SOL-03; assembly: GCF_040220555.1. Classification (NCBI taxonomy): domain Bacteria; kingdom Bacillati; phylum Cyanobacteriota; class Cyanophyceae; order Coleofasciculales; family Coleofasciculaceae; genus Coleofasciculus; species Coleofasciculus sp. C1-SOL-03. The sequence continues at coordinate 86,267 of NZ_JAVJUO010000024.1, read as the reverse complement.
GCACGAATACTTCGTCCTCAAAAATTACGCCTTAAAGGTCAAAATCGGTCGTAAACGCGCCACTACACTTACCATCTCTGCCTTAACTTGTGCCTCAATGACGGGCTGAATGGGCTTATAAGCCACAGGTGCTTCTTCAATCCGCCGTTCTTCCCGCAGGGTAATGCAATCAACACCTGTTAACCCCAAGGTTTCCTCACTATAACCCGCCCCACGACGACTCAGTTCAAAGCGCGATCGCAATCGTCCTGCGCCATGAGATGCACTCCAGAGAAAGGCGGGATTTCCTTTACCAACGACTAGATAAGAGGGTGTCCCCATTGAACCTGGAATAATCACAGGCTGTTCGGCATAAGCCGGACAAGCGCCTTTGCGAGTTATCCACCGATGAATTTGAGCGGATTCCTGTTGAGGCAATGTAATATTATGGGGCAAATCATAAACCAAGGGGGCTTCTATATCCCCATAAACCTGCCGTAAGCGCAACCGTAACAGTTCCGCTAACACAAGCCGATTCACAAAACCATAGTTAGCGGCGGTTGCTTGGGCTTGCAAATAATCCTGCACCAACTCAGGGTTCCGGTGAACCGACAGAGAAAACAGCCGAGACTCCGGATAAGGGTGTCCTTGTAACCAAACCGCTTGAGTACGGGTTCGCCACAGTCCCCCAATAAATTTACCCACATTCCGGGAACCAGAATGCACCATAAATGCCAATTGTCCCTCTCGCACTCCCCAAGCAAACGCCCTTGCCCGATCTTCAATCGTCTCAACCACCTGAATTTCCACAAAATGATTGCCACCGCCAATTGTCCCCAATCCCCCATCTCGCACCCATCCCGCCTCGGGAACGAGTTCCTCTGGTGCCCAGCGTATTGACCCATTTAGGGAACCACCTAAGTAAACGCGATCGCATTCAGCCGCTAACTGATCCAGTTGTGAGTTGACGAAACTACCCGTTGGCGCATCCAGCATCCCATCCAGCCAACCTGGAATCCCATGTTCAAATAAAGCCCGACTGGTTTTGGCTGTCATCGTGACATCACGAGTACCCAAAAAGTAATCCCCTTTGATCAACTCAACCAAGCGATCGCGTTTGTTTAAAAAGTCATCAATCGATAAATCCGCCAGATGTAATCGCATCCCACAGTTGATATCAGAACCAACGGCGGCGGGAATAATCATCCCTTCCGTTTCCACGACTGAACCGATAGCGACTCCGGCATCACCGGGGTGAAAATCCGGCGTAGCGCAAACCTGACAAACATGACCCCCCGATGGATGGCGAATGTTTGCCAGATTCGCCAACTGTTTAAACGCTTTCGCTTCCACTGGAAACCCTTGTGGCAGTAAAATCTCTGCCACAGGTGTATCGGGGGAATTTTGGAGACGTACAGAGTAGATCGGATGGTTGTAGTGAACATCCAACCCCTGTCGAGACAATGCCCGCAGGAGTCGGCGCAAATTTTTCGGCTGCATAAGTATACCTAACAAGTCAAAACGACTTGCCTGAATCAATGTGGAGCATGTGGCAGACTTCGGTGCAGCAGCCGCAGTTAAGCCTGCTTGTGCCATTATACGATCAGGCGTTTAAGTTTGATGAACTCTCGTCGCGAATGTCAGGGTTTCCTGGCATGAGGGCAACAAATCATTACAGAATGTCAAGGATGTAAACAAAAATTTATACAAATCGCGAATAAGCGGGCATTTGACTGAACCTTGGGAAAAGTATTGCAAACATAATCAAATAAATGTTGCAGAATACTGTTTTTTTGTGGTGCATCGCTCATAATTAACAAGTGAATTGCATACCAATACACCAATTTAAATCTGACTGAGTTTTACTCGATTAGGAGGACAAGATTATGAATATTTCCAAACTCTTTGCAGAAATGACCCAATATATATCAGAAGCGGTTGTCAGAATTTTCGGTCCCAGTGATGATGCTTATCCCTCGACAGGTGTACAACCTTTCACTGGTGAACCTTTCCACGAACCCAGAAGAGCGGATTGGTAACCTCTGATAACAATCGGTAAAAAAATCGGTTTGGTAATTGTTCATGGGTTCATTCCAAAAATTAAGTTGGTGAAGTGGTTAAACCTATCTTCACCAACTTTTATTTAGGTATTTTTTATATATAAAGGAATTTGATTGGATAAGCTGACTACTCGGTGTCTACTACCTTCGACCGCTCTGATGGAGAGTTTCGTCTCCCGTTGGTAGTAACAAAGTGAAGGAAGCGACAAAAACTTCACACCACCTTAGCTCAGCAATTGTGCTGCACCGTTCGCACATCTGACGTCGCTCTCCTTCGATGTGCAAAAAATAGACCACAGCGGAAAAACGTCCAATCCGGTGCAATTCCTTTGTTATTTCTCATAGTAGCGGCTAAACCCTTTCAGGTTATCGACCGTTAGGTATAAAGAACAACAATTTGCTATCCATCTAAAAGGGTATGATAATCGGTTCTACAAAGAAAGCTGACGCAATTGATGCTGCTGTTGATTAAACTGTTGTTGTTCTAGCGTTAACAGCTTGTACTCAATGGGAGGACGCATATCCCACTGAGTTTCGGCAAACATCAGTAGAGAGGCGGTCATCACGATACCCGTGGTGAGAAACTGCCAGCCTCCAACATAGTTTAAAAGTGCAATACCCAGTAAATGAATGATACCTGCTAAGGTAAAGGCACGCGATCGCATCCCTATTCCTGTCCCGATGTAACCCACGGCGCACAATCCCAACCATAGAGGACAAAGGCGAAGCAACAGATGTCCCCAACCCAGGAATATACTCAAATCGGTGAGGATCACACCACCTACCATGAGGACTCCCCAGAAATACAGTAACCAATTGAGACGTTCGACTTTTACCCAAAAGTTAGTGAGTACCACCATCGCTGCGGTGCCAATTAAGGTAAGTCCTGACCAAAGTCCGGCTTGGAGTTTCCAGCTAATCGGCAAAAACTGGGCGGTGATGAAAATCATCGCACAAATTAGACCCCAGAACAGGAATACCTGGTCAATACGGGTATAAAAGGCAGATAGCAGTGTCTTGTGTCCGAGTTGCCAATGCAGGCGTAACAATCCTTGACGGTCTTGGTAGTCGAGTGCGTGCTGTTTGGTACGAATAATTGGCTCTGTGGGATTGAAGAAGTTCATGCTGTATCGACGTTTGGCAAGAAAGTGCTGTAGAAGGTGATCGGTCTAGAGGATGATTTTTAACTATGTTAACAATATATTACGAAATGTGTAGATTATGATCCTCGGTGGGGCGGGTTTAGTCACATCCGGGTGAAAAGAGACGATAGTGGTGAAACCCGCCCCTACACAATCAAACCAGAGGAAACAGTTGATGAAGGTAAAACGCCAAAGCAGCACTGGCTAAAGGTACCGTAAGATTATCCAAGCCCCACTTCGAGAACAGTTCTAAAGCGGTAGCCCCTAACGCTACAGCTATAGGCACTAACCAGGTTTGCCACACATTACCCTGGACACTCAATAAAATTAACCAACTGACCCCATAGCTGATCAGAGTCATCGTCAGAGAACCTTCCCAGCTTTTTGTCATCCCCCAAATTTGGTACTTATGCTGCCCAAATCGCTGACCAATCAGTCCCGCTAGCCCATCTCCCCAAGTCATGACTAAAATGCCAATAGCGGCATAGTGGAATTGATCAGGCGACCAAAACCAAGCGATGAGGATGCCGATACTCACCGCATAGAAGAACGTGCCAAAACTTCTACGTCCCACACTGTTGATACCGGGCAGAAATGGCACATAATACGACGAAAGTGCGATCGCGCTAGCGATAATGGATGCCGCTATACCCACCCAGGCGGGAATTTGTAACCACCAAGCCACCAAAATCACATTGCCCGTGCCGATGTGAACCACTTTGCGGGCTAATTCTGAACTCGTAGAAGTTCGACGATGGAGTGTCTCAGCGGATAGCACAATCACACCTAGCCCCAGTGCCACAATACTAATGTGGAGCCATAACGCCGGAATGGATTCAAACCAAGGTAATGAGTCAAGCAAGAGTTAACCCGAATAACACAGCAGTGCCTTATAACACTCTATTACAAGATGAAAATTTTATTAATTTGGCTGATTCGAGCCTACAGAACCTTTATTTCCCCTATCTTCCCGCCAACCTGTCGATTTCATCCAACCTGTTCAACCTATGCCCTACAAGCTATTGAACGCTTTGGCGTGTGGCGTGGAAGTTACCTAGCACTACGGCGCATCTTACGCTGTCATCCATTTCATCCGGGCGGTTATGATCCGATTCCGGACGCAACTCCCAAGGATGAGAGGGGAGCTGGGGGAGCAATGTAGAGACGCAGCATGCTACGTCTGGGAGCTGGGGGAGCCGATCTGTAGGGGCAGGTTTTACCCATAACGTTTTAGCTCAAACTGATAACTTATAGCAGTAGACACATCGATTAGGACTTTCGGCACCATTGTAGAGACTAAGCATGCCTAGTCTCTACTCGCGCCCGCCCAGTTGTAGAGGTGAATTTTACAGATCTCGCCAAGAGAGATAAATTCCGCTAAATCGCGTATTAAGATTCATTGCTATTGCTGAGGAAATTACGTAAGTAGAAATACACAATAGTAGTTAAGCACATACGACTTATCTAAGGACTTGCGTCATAGAGTTATCTAAGCAGTATCTCCGTGTCTAAGCGTAAGTCCTTTTTCTTTGTGCTTTCTAAACCTTGATCCTAGTTAACCATAGTTGAGCTGAGCGCACCCTGATAGTCCGCATTCTTGAATAAGTTTAACATTTGTTTACAAAAATATACAAACTTCTCCGTGATTCTACGGTAATACAGATGAACTAGCTAGCAAAGTTCCGGAAATATACGGATTATTTTGCTCTGTGAGTTGGATATGTTCAAAGAGGAAACACTGTATTCTTTAGCCCCTGAGCGCTTGTTCTGACGGTCAGGGGATTTCTTGTAGGTGTTTTGAGTCATTAGTCGAATGGCAGTGCTAGAAAACAAAGGACTAATGACCAAAGGCAAAGAACCATGAAACCCTATTACCAGATTCCGATTCGAGACTGGGGAGAACCCTTAGTTCCCATACCCTTGGAGCGGTTCGCCGTGGATTCCCCTCATGCTTATGAAAAACTGGGCGCTCCTTACGGGGAGACGTCTCCCTATCATTTGCGCCAGACGGTGTTAGAGGCATTAATCACAGCTCAACATTACCTACAACAACAATGTCCGGGTTGGCGTATCCTGATTTTTGATGCCTATCGTCCGGTGGCGGTTCAGGAATTTATGGTCAACCATACCTTTGCAGAAGTGGTGCGATCGCAAAACCTCAACCCAGCGACTCTATCGGAATCAGAACGCCAGCAAATCTGGCAGCAAGTGTATAAAATCTGGGCATTACCGAGTCCTGATCCATTGACCCCACCGCCTCATAGTACAGGTGCGGCTGTGGATATTACGCTCGTTAATCATCAGGGTGAGGTGATTGACATGGGTTCAGCGATTGACGAACTCTCAGCCCGATCTCATCCCGATTATTACGCCCAAGCGTTGCAACTCCCCTATCATGCCCATCGGCAATTGTTACGGGATATTATGCAAAAGGCAGGATTTCAGCGTCATCCAGGGGAATGGTGGCACTTCTGCTGCGGCGATCAGATGTGGGCGTGGTTGTGCCATCAACAGCACCCAACCCAAAGGTTTATCGCTCGTTATGGTCGAGTGGCTGGTGAATCAGGGAATTAAACCGATATTCTGGGTAAAGACGATTTTTTTGTCTGTCGATCACTCCCATCTGAACAGGTTATGGTTGCACCGAAACAAGTCTATGTTCTCTTATTCAATGCTCGTACTGAAAACGAGGGAATTCACACCCTACAAATCAGCGATCGCAATGTGGTATTGATGTTTGAGTCAGAGGATGACGCAATCCGTTTTGGCGGGATGCTGGAAGCCCAAGATTTCCCCAGTCCCTCTGTGGAAGCGCTGGAGGTTGAAGAAATTGAAGAATTCTGCCAAAGTGCGGGCTATGAGTGTCAGCTTGTTGAAACTGGGATGTTGGCATTACCGCCGGAAACAAATGTGGAAAAAACGGATTGGCAACCCGATGCTGCGCCCACTCAAGAACCAGAGATGTCTGATCTGGATCGAATTCGCCGTCAGCTCGAGGGATTGTTGTAAGCGGAACTATAGTGAAATAAATAAATGAAAAAGTTGGAGGAACGGGGTTATCTGTTAACCGAACAGGCGAACCCTCAGAGTCAGAATCTCGATCAACTCACCTCGCTAGAGTTAGTGGATTTGTTTAATCGCGAGGATGAGCAAACCATTCGGGCGATCGCTGCCGTTAGAACTCAACTAGCACAAGCCATTGAGCGCACAGCAAACGCCCTGAAACAAGGGGGGCGTCTCTTTTATGTGGGTGCAGGAACCAGCGGACGCTTAGGAGTACTGGATGCGGCTGAATGTCCTCCCACCTTTTGTACACCTCCCGAACTGGTGCAAGGGATTATCGCTGGTGGCGCTGGGGCGTTAATCCGGAGTTCGGAAAACTTGGAAGATCGCCAAGAAGATGGCAGTGACGCGATCGCCCATCGTCAGGTGACGGAATTGGATGTGGTGGTGGGGATTACCGCTGGTGGGACAACACCCTATGTACGCGGGGCGCTGCAAGCCGCACGACAACGCGGCGCTATGACAATTTTGCTTGCCTGTGTCCCTGCTGAACAAGTCAGTTATGAGGTCGATTTAGATATTCGCTTACTCGTCGGTCCAGAAATTCTCGCGGGTTCAACGCGCTTAAAAGCTGGAACCGTAACCAAAATGGTATTGAATATCCTATCTACGGGTGTGATGGTGCAACTGGGCAAAGTCTACGGCAATCGCATGGTCGATGTCGCTGTTACCAATAAAAAACTCCATGACCGTGCCTTACGCATTCTCCAAGACCTGACTGACCTGAGTCGAGATGAAGCCGGGTTTTTACTCGAGAGCAGTGGACGGCGGGTGAAACTGGCGCTACTGATGCATTGGACAGGAGAGGATGCCCTAGTCTGCGATCGCCTGTTGAGTCAACAGCAAGGCAATCTCAGACAAGCGTTACTCAGCTATCAGAAAAGTGGGGAGTGATTTGTTAACAGTGACTTTCCGCAGCATCCCCACTCAGCTACAGTAGAACTATTGGCTTTTGCTGCTACAAGTTTGATTAAACATGTTCAACGGATCAGAGACGACTGCAACAGTTTTACTTCTCCTTGTCGCCCTTGGTGTCATCGGTTGGGGATATAGGCGTGCCAGAACTTACGGCAGACTCGGCATCCTCGCCTGGTTGCAGTCCCTGGTGTTGACGGTTCCCTGGCTGATATTTTTCGTCCTATTGGCTGCTGGCATTTATCTAAATATTGTGGGTATCTTATTTTTATTGGTGGTTTCAACCGGGATCTATATTTTCCTGGGCAAACGGTTGCGGGAAGAAGGTCAAGATGCCGTCTTGCACAAGCGTGCCAATCCGTTACTTCAGGAGAAATCAGAGACCAGCGACAGTCAAAATATGTCGCCGCCAGAAGATATCTCAGCACCAACGTCCCCATCACCCAATAGTAGTGGTCCGGCGGGGACTGAAGTGATACCCATTTCGCCCGACGATCTGAAAACTATTCAGGGAATTTTTGGTATTGATACATTCTTTGCCACAGAAACCATTCCCTATCAGGAAGGGGTGATATTTAAGGGGAATCTGCGCGGCGGTGAGCCTGAGGCAGTGCATTCCCGTTTATCTGCTAGTTTAGAACAACGGTTGGATGATCGCTACCGACTCTTTTTAGTTGAAGATCCCGAAGGGAAACCTGTGGTGATTGTTCTCCCCAGTAGCAATGATCCGCAACCGCTAACGATTCCCCAGAAAATTTTGGCAGGGGTGTTGCTTGTCGCTACCGTTGTCACTAGCTTAGAAGCTGCCGGATTTTTGCTCAATTTTGATTTGTTTACCGCACCTGAACGGGTGAAGGAAACCTTACCTCTAGGTGTAGGGATTTGCACCGTTTTGGCAGTGCATGAATTGGGTCATTGGTGGGCAGCACGGCGTCATCAGGTGCGCCTGAGTTTCCCATTTTTTATTCCCAGTTTACAAATCGGTTCCTTTGGGGCGATTACCCGTTTTGAATCGTTGGTGCCTAACCGTAAAGCCTTGTTTGACATTTCCTTAGCTGGACCGGCGGCGGGTGGGATCGCGTCTGTGTTACTGCTACTATTGGGCTTAGTTTTGTCTCATCAGGGCAGTACCTTTCAGGTTCCGGCTCAATTTTTCCAAGGTTCGGTTTTGGTTGGTGGGTTAGCCCGGATTATTTTGGGCAATTCTCTGCAAGCACCCCTTGTTGATGTTCATCCCTTAACCATTATGGGTTGGCTGGGGTTAGTGATTAGTGCGTTGAATTTAATGCCAGCCGGACAGTTAGATGGAGGGCGGGTTGTGCAAGCTATCTATGGACGCAAAACGGCTCGTCGCACGACAATTGCCACGTTGATTATCTTGGGAATTGTGGCGTTAGCGAATCCCTCGAATCCATTGATTTTGTATTGGGCAATTATCATTTTGTTTTTGCAGCGTTCTTTGGAACGTCCGAGTCTCAATGAAATTACGGAACCGGATGATACGAGAGCCATTTTAGGCTTAGTGGCGCTGTTTTTAATGGTGGCAACGTTGATTCCTTTCACGCCAGCGTTAGCGGTGCGTTTGGGTATTGGTAGTTAAGAGGTGTACTGGTGTGGCACACCTTATTTGATGAAACTGACACAGCTAAAATTGTGGAATAGATTTGACGTTTAAACCGGGCGCAAGCCTTGCGCCCCTACAATTCTAATCTACCATTTTAGGTGTGCCACGACAGTAGGGTGCGTTAGCTAAAAGCGTAACGCACCTTCTCAATTGCCGATGGGATGTCCACGAATTCCTAACCTCAAGAGCGATCACATTTTGTTTGATTTATTGACAGGAGTGCAATGGCGAAGCGCCCATGCCCGATTAAATCGGGCGCACGTCTGTGCGCCCCTACGGTTGATGGGTATGTGGCTAATCCACCAAATATTGATAAACTATCGCACTTCTTTATATTCTGTATATAAAATATTAGCCAGGTTTTCTTGGCTGCGATCGCGCCTTTTTGTGATCAGGATCAACCCTTAGATGGCAAACCCGACTGGCTGATTGAAAGAGAGTTTCCCTAACCCAAGCACCCTAAGTAGTAGGACAAAAGTAAACGGCACGCTGATTAACTTTTATAACATTACGCGATCGCTCCTGCCAAACTGATAATCTACTTTTTGTTCCCAAAGAGCTACAATTGCAGCCATGGCAATCGAAATTGAACGAAAATTTTTAGTTAAAGGCGACCAATGGCGCACCCTGGGTCAAGGAACGCTCTATCGTCAAGGTTATATTGCTACCCAAAACCTAACGACGGTGCGCGTGCGTTTAGTTGGAGATCAGGGCTATCTGACGATTAAAGGGAAAACCGAGAATTTTTCTAGAGTCGAGTACGAGTATCCGATTCCTGGATCAGATGCTCAAGAAATGCTAGAAACATTGTGCGATCGCCCTTTAATTGAAAAGACACGCTATCGGATAGAGTGTCAGGGTTTGGTCTGGGAAGTGGATGAGTTTATCGGTGAGAATGAAGGATTGATTTTTGCCGAAGTCGAACTAACGGACGAAAATCAAATTTTAGAGTTACCGGATTGGATTGGTCAAGAAGTGACGGGAGATGCTAACTATTACAATGCGAATTTAGTTCGCCATCCATTTAAACAATGGTCATAAGATTGTAGAGACGTTGCATGCAACGTCTCTACAATCACGCCCGCCCTTTTATCCCTGTTCCCTGTTCCCTGTTCCCTGTTCCCTCGCCTAACTAAACTGCTGTATGTATTCTGCCGTTATTTCCGGCTTTTCTAGGTGCGGGACATGACCACAGTCATCAATCCATAGTAGTTGAGAATTAGGAATAGCCGCTTCAAACTTGTGAGCATATTTTGTTCCCAAAATTCGGTCATCTTTTCCCCATAAAATCAACGTTGGTTGCTGAATTTTGCTCAGTTTTTGGGCAATGGGCGGATATCCTCCACTTTTAGTAAATGAAATTAATGCCCGATGCCATCCCGGCATGTCTAGATGCAGCGCCGCACACAGTAAGGCATCGGCAGAAACGAATGTCGGATCAAAATAAGCATTTTTACTAATCTTTTCCCGTACCTGGGGACGCCGCAGAAACTCAACCGCCCAATAATCCAAGGGTGGAAACAGGAATTTGCCAATGGGCGGGGGACTGGTGAAACCTGCACTATCCAGCAATACCAGCTTTTCCACCGCTTGGGAATAGGTGAGAGTAAAATCAATCGCTGCTGTCCCTCCCATCGACGCCCCAACCAGAATGACAGGAACTTGAATCAGGGTTTTCCAGAAATAGTAAAGATGAGTGGTAATGGCGCTGGCGTTAAATGTGATCTGAGATATCCGATTCGTAAAGCCAAATCCCAATAAATCTACCGCCCATGTTTCCTGGTATTCAGCTAATTTGGGAAACAGGCGGCGGAATTCAAAGATGGAACTATCAAAACCATGTAATAACAGGATGGGTGTTCCCCCTTTTCCCTGGTGGACATAGGTTGTGGCAATGGGTTGGGGGTTCAGGGGTGTGAGAATATCTTGGCGTGTGATCGCCTGAGCCAAGTCAATTGAGGTAGACTCAGTAAGCTGCTGAATTTGGGCGGGAAGGAAATTGGCAAACATGAAGTGACAGTGAGTTTTGACCCAACGCTAGGCTCAAGCAGGGTTTACAAACAATTACTAGCGATTATATCAAGTCCGGTTCAACCTGTTCGCGGGAGTCTGAGGTTTCAACCCTTTAGAGGGATTCGCGTTTTTGAGTGCGGTGATGCCCAAATCTTGGGGATTCTTTCTTTATCAGGAGGCGAATCCTTTACTTTGTTCGAGGATATGATTTTACCGATATAATTTTGCTAACTTATGCTCGTGTTTTTATGTAATCCAAGTCGCTTGACGGCTTCTCTCAAAGGAATATCGCCCATGTAATTAAATGTAAGCCAATATGAGCATATAGTATCATATTAGCTTTCTGTTATCAACCTTGAGGGCGAACGATGGGACTCGAACCCACGAATGGTGGAACCACAATCCACTGCCTTAACCTCTTGGCTACGCTCGCCATACAGTTTTTTAGTATAGCATCAAGTCGGTGAGTTACACCAGTATTTATTGGCAATTTACCTGGAACCCTACTGTTAGAGGGAATAGTCGTAACCAATGGAGGCTTAACCAAGTGACATGAAATCGTTAAAAATTATTACAGCATTGGGAGGAACAGCGCTAGTTGTGCTAGGAGTGGGACTGGCGTGGACGAATCCGGGCAAAGAGGCTTATGAGGAGTACGCCGTTGAAAAACTCAGCACCTACCTCAAAGATGAAGTCTGCACTCAAACCCCCAAGCAATTGGAGTTTCTCAACCCTGATCCAGAATTTCTCAAACGCCAATGCCAATCCCTAGTTAATCAGGGACGCCCCCAAATTCAGCAAATTATTGATCAGCAGACCGAACGGCAAAACTGGGTAATTTTCAGCATTTACCGCACCGATATTAACATCAGTCCCCTATTGCCCGCTTACCATTTTGAAACGGTAGGAGTTTTGCAACAATTTTTGACCTATCAGGCGCAACAGAAGTAGGGGTTTGGTTTCCAAACCCCGTTTGGTTTCCTTTTTGTCACCAAACCCCTTTTTCGGTGAATTTTTGCCAAAATACGAAAGGCAAACATGGTAAATCAGCATAAATAGGTACAAGCATGGCATCCATTCGTGAACTGCACCAACAACTTATCAACAAAGAACGCACCAGTGTTGAAATCACGCAAGACGCCCTCGATCGCATTCAGGCGCTAGAACCCAAAATCCATAGCTTTTTGCATATTACCGCCGACTATGCCCTTGAACAAGCGCGTCAAGTGGATGCCAAAATCGCAGCGGGGGAAGAAATTGGCATGTTGGCGGGGATTCCGATTGGCATCAAAGATAATATGTGTACCCAAGGCATTCCCACCACCTGCGCTTCTCGCATCCTAGAAAACTTCGTCCCACCCTATGAGTCTACCGTGACTCAGAAACTCAAGGATGGGGGTGCTGTCATGGTAGGCAAAACGAATTTGGATGAATTTGCCATGGGGAGTTCCTGCGAAACCTCTGGCTATCAACAGACAGCAAATCCCTGGGACTTATCCCGCGTTCCTGGGGGTTCCTCTGGGGGTTCGGCGACGGCGGTTGCGGCTAGCGAATGCGTGGTGGCGATCGGTTCGGATACAGGGGGTTCAATTCGTCTACCTGCATCATTCTGCGGGATTGTCGGGATGAAACCCACTTATGGGTTAGTGTCTCGTTATGGTTTAGTCGCTTATGCATCGTCGTTGGATCAAATTGGTCCGTTTGGACGTTCGGTAGAAGATGCAGCTATTTTACTCAATGCGATCGCAGGCTATGATCCCAATGACTCAACCAGTCTCAAGCTGGAGATTCCTGACTATACCAAGTCCCTACAACCTGATTTAAAATCCAAAGGCATCAAAATTGGCATTATTAAAGAAACCTTTGGTGAAGGATTAGATCCTGTCATTGCCAAAGCCGTTCAAAAGGCTACTGATCAGCTAAAAAGCTTAGGCGCTGAAGTTCAAGAAATTTCTTGTCCTCGATTTCGCTATGGGTTGCCCGCCTACTATATTATTGCTCCCAGCGAAGCCTCAGCCAATCTCGCTCGTTACGATGGCGTCAAATATGGGTTTCGCACGCCAGAAGCCGACAATCTGGTGGACATGTATAAGAAAACTCGTGCCGCTGGATTCGGCGCGGAAGTCAAGCGCCGGATTATGTTGGGAACCTATGCTCTATCCGCCGGCTATTATGACGCCTATTACCTAAAAGCGCAAAAAGTTCGCACTCTGATTAAGCAAGACTTTGAGCAAGCCTTTGAAACGGTTGATGTTTTAGTTTGTCCTACCGCGCCGACTAATGCATTTAAAGCCGGAGAAAAAATTTCAGATCCGTTAACCATGTACTTATCTGACTTAATGGCAATTCCCGTCAATTTGGCAGGATTACCAGGGATGAGTCTTCCTTGTGGATTTGATCACCAAGGATTGCCAATTGGTATGCAGTTAATTGGCAAAGTTTTGGGCGAAGAACAGCTATTTCAAGTCGCTTACGCTTACGAACAGTCTACGGATTGGCATCTCAAGCAACCACCGCTTAAATAGGGAGGCAAAGCTTCAAGAGGAGCATTCCCAGACAAAGAGCATTCCCAGGCGGAACGAGAGAACAAAGGTTCGGGGAGCAGGGTTTGTAGAGACTCCTCCGCTGGAACGTCTGGGTGCAAGGAGAGATAATAGGTAGGGGCGGGTTTAACCGATAACGTTCTTGAGAAAACCGATAACTTGACTAAACCCGCCCTGGTTGAGAAGGGTGATTCAAAAATAGCATCAGGTCAAGTTTGTAGTTGTTTTGGTAATGAATAATTATAATGTTTTCCTTCTGGGAAAGGGTTTTCTAATCCTCACCGGAATTGTCGCCATCATTTATCTGTTAGCCTGTATCTCTATCCTCTTATGGCAAAATCGGCTAATTTTTGTTCCCACTAAGACGATTCAAACCACACCAGCAGACTTAGGGTTGAGTTATCAGGAAGTGTGGATACCTGTGTTCTCGAAAAAGCCAGAACATCTGCATGGGTGGTGGATTCCTGCTACCTCCGCTAAAACCGGGGTACTGCTGTATTTACATGGGAATGGGGAGAATATTGGCGCGAATGTTGAACGGGCAATGGAATTTCACCAATTGGGTTTAGATATCCTGTTAATTGACTATCGCGGCTATGGTCAAAGTGAGGGAAAATTTCCCACTGAAACTCAAGTTTATCAAGATGCTCAAGCGGCGTGGGATTATCTGGTGCAGAAACAGGGTATTTCCCCCCAGAATATTATCGTCTATGGTCACTCTTTAGGGGGCGCGATCGCGATCGATTTAGCAGTGAGAAATTCCAGCATCCGGGGTTTGATTGTGGAAAGTACATTTACCTCAATGCGGGATATGGTCGATTATCAGGGAAGTTATGGTTTATTTCCGGCGGATTTGCTGCTGACGCAAAAGTTTAACTCGAAAAGTAAAGTTCACTCTCTAAAGATGCCAATTCTTTTAATTCACGGCACACTTGATGATGTCGTACCTGCTTACATGAGCCAAGTTTTATTTGATACCATCATGGGTTCTAAACAACTCTTCCTCGTCCCTGATGCGGATCATGATAATGTGGCAACTGTAGCCGGAAAGGACTATCAGCAAAAGATTCGCGAGTTTCTTCAACTTCAACCTACTCCTGAACCACATTTTGAGTAGTTATTCTATTCAAATTAACCAATAATCTCGCCTACCCATCTGACTATTGTTGTTTAATATCTGGCAAATAATGGTTGGCTAAAAAAAGGAATTGTCTATGTTTAGACTACCGGGAAGATACGATGACTGTTCAGTTTATTTAAGATAAGAACTAGCCCATGCATAACGATCTGGATCTTTTTTGAGCAGATACTCTGCTACCTCTCGGCGTTTATCTTTGTCTTTCGTCATTCTGACAATGCGTTCAATTTCATCATCTGTGTCAACAGCCCCCCGTTCTGCTGCCATTTCAAACCATTCATCTCCATCTGAGTACTCGCTTCGGTCATAACAAATTGCTCCCATTAAGGTATAAGGTTGATGACTTTCTGGCTGAGATTCTATTGCTTGGGTTGCACAGTCTTCTGCTTCATCTAATCGTCTAAGATCCCTGAATGCTGCACCTCTTGTAACAAGTAGGGCTGATTTAAGAGCTGATTCTCGCACCTTAGTCCAGTTTATTTGATCGGTAACTTTTAAGGCTTTGTCAGATTCATTCGCTTTACGCCAATTACTACTAGCACTGGGTAGATTCCAGCGATTGCCAGTTCGCTTATACTCCTTTTCATAAAATATTGCCTCTAACCTGTAGTGAGCGATCGCTATCTTTCCAGATCGGGATAGTTGATTCTCTTCTATTAACTGAACAACTTGTTTGGGATCTAGCCGTTCTTCACGTTCAAGCTTGAGCATAATCTCATAAAATGGATTTATGGGTAATCGAGGGTCAATGATTTGATATTTATTCTTTAAGTATTTAAAGTGAAGCTTTTGAGCAATTTCGGCTGTTTCATGGAGTTCTTCTTTGATCAACCAATTAATATCCTGTTCAGATATCTTAAATTGAGGATTGTCAAGTAATATTTGTAGATCTCTCGATAGATTAGAAACCTTGAGTTGATTTAATTCAAGGTTTCTCAGGATAGTATATAAATGGCTAGAAGGTTCTGAATCTGAATACTGTGTAGCTTTATACTTTTCCTTGAGTTGAGCAAAGCTTTTTCTGTCCTTCCGTTGTTGATCGATGGTGACTAGCCCATGTAATTTTTCTTGCTCAAGCCATTCACATTCACTATTACTCAAGTCCTCATTTTCATCTAGCTTCTTGAGAATAGAAAATAGAGGACTAGAAATAGAATAATCTGGATAATCAGAAACTTGATATTTAGATTTAAGTTCCAAAAATTCCAGTTCAGCTTTTCTCTGCTCCTCTTGTTGCCAATAGATTTCCAGGGTTTCTTCAAGGCTAGCTTCTAATAGCCACTCAGCTTCAGAATCATTTAACTGTTCTTTTGCCTCAACTTTTTTGAGAATAGGGTATAATGAACTTTCCGGAAATCTATCGAGATGATGAGTGGCCTTGTATTTATTTTTTAATTGGGCAAAATATCGTATTTCCTGAACTAAGGATACCGTTTCGGCAAAACCTTGGGAATTGAGTAATTCAAGTTCTGAATCTTCCAGCGTATTTCCACAATCCAATTTAACTAAAACCCAATAGATGCTGCTATGAATTGGAATGTCTATAGTTTCGGGAATTCGGTATTTGACTCTTAATTGTAAAAACTCGGAATTAAGTCTGGTGATATCATTCTTAGCGTATTGCTGCAATTGAATTATATCAACTGTTGTAAACAGATTATTTTTAGCTAAATAGTTTAATTCTAGATCTGAAACTTGAATTCCCAAATCAGCTTTTCTTAATATCAAATACAGGAATTTATGCGCGGATATATCCTCGATTTTGTTTACCTGATATTTAGCGGCGAGAAATCTGAAATGTTTTTCCTGTAGCTCCCTATCGTTCATTCTGAAAACCTAGCTATATTATATACTAGATTAATTATAGCCTATCAAACACTTATAGTCCTTAACCACCAGCGACTAACTGCACCATCATCTTCAGTTTTAGAACGTTTTAGAGATTCTTCAACTAAATCAATCGCTAGTCCTGGCAAGACTTGAGATTCTCGAATCAATTCAGCGTTTGTTGCGGACAGAGAATAAGCGATTATCTTGCCAGCATTGACATTGACAACCCAATATTCTCGTACTCCTAGACGTTTATAGAGTTTTTGTTTGCGCTCTGTATCATCCTCCAAAGATGAAGCGGCAATTTCAACCACTAGCGTTGGGGGATCAAGTTCATTCAAGTTAACAGGTGCATTAGTATGAGGCGGAAACCTTACATTTTTACCGATGTAGAAAGCAATGTCTGGCTGGCATTCTCGCAATCTGGCTTTTCTGAAGCTGGTATTCGTGAGTTCTTTGATAGGAATATTTTTAATGGTGGCATACAAGACAATTACCGTAGAGAGAATGGAGTTGTCTTGACCGTGTGCCGAACCGAGTGGAGACATTTCAATCCTCATGTAACCCTGATCGTAATAAAACCTGCCACTGGCTAAGGTTGGATCATCCGCAAAGGTGATAAACTCTTCCCAGTTGGCTTCAACCCAAGTATCGGTAGCAACAGTGGATATAACGGGCGGTGGATTGACCATATCTAGAACGTACAGCTTCTGTGGCTCTCCACTAGCTTAACGTACAAATGTCGTCAAATTCTTTCCCCAAAACTCTTAATTTCCACCTCATCCCCTACTTGCAGTTTTCCCAATTCTTCTTGAATCACGTTTTGTCCAAAAAAGATTTTTCCATTCCGCAGCCGATAGTTTGCCAGTGTCGCTAACGGTTCTTTGCCTCGTATCCCCTGAGATTGATCTACTGTGGTAATCGTACATCGAGAACAAGGTTTAACCACGCGAAAGGGAATTGCACCGATGCGAATTTGTCGCCAACTATCTTCAGCATAGGCTTCGCAGCCAGAAACCACTAAATTGGGGCGGAATCGATTCATGGGAACAGGTTGTTCTAAGCGTTGATTTAAGTCTTGCAACGAGGCTTCAGAAATGAGTAAAAAGGGAAATCCATCGGCAAAACTGACCGATTCGCTGGGATTAGCATAATTTGGATTAATTGAGCGAATGGAATCCTCTGGCATATAGACTAACTGACAGGGAATGTCGAGAAATTCGCTAAACCACTGACTGATCTGTTTATCCAATGGCATCGCTTGGCAGATATCATTCCAGACTTGTACCGGGAGGCGATGGTCAATTTCATAGTCTAGGGGAATGGATAAGCTGGGCTGGTTGGGTGCTTCCACGACTAACTCGTTCTTTCCCAATCGCACTTGAATCAACGCCATGCGGGGAAATTGACGTTGGGTAAGAAACTTACCCTTGGCATCCACTAGCATCCAGCGTCGGTCATAGTGTAAACCGCGATCGCTCACCTGTGCCGTGGAGAGTGCTATCCCGCCTGCTGACTTAATCGGGTAGATATAGAGTCCACTTAACTGAATAGAAGCCATGTTTATGCCGTTATATTAAGAGGTTAAGAAAGTTCTGAGCAGTTAGTTGTCAGCTAAGATCAGAAGAACTCCTAGCTATACGCAATAACTACCATGAAAACTGCAGCGCCTGTTATTCATAGTGACCCTGACATCCTGGGAGGAACCCCTGTTTTTGTTGGAACTCGTGTTCCTTTTGAAACATTGCTCGATTATCTCGAAGCCGGCGCTCCACTCGACGAATTCTTAGATCATTTTCCCAGTGTTCGGCGTGAGCAAGCGATCGCAGCCCTTGAATTGGCAAAGGAAATGCTGATAGCTTATGCGAATCCTGCTTGATGAGTGCGCCCCCTGCTCCCTCTGCTTCCCCTGCTTCCCCTGCTCTATAACCCCACCACAAGACTTATTCAGCAGACTCTAGGTATATGGCTATGGCTACGGCGGCAATCCCTTGAACTCAATAATTACCAATCGTCTCAGCCTGATTGTGCCAAGAGTAACCAGAACTTCTCTTCCGTAGTAGTTAAGATGAAGAGTGGAAACAGTCCAACCCTGGTAGGGTAACGCCGTTGTCGCTAAACCTCAGTCGTTTAGTCTCCCAGTTTAAAACCTGTTAGGACTCTGCCAAGGTTCACTCTTCCAATCATGTTCGTCGAGTTCCTGCTAGATAATTATGACGACTGTCACTCAATCTCCCTACACCGAAGACCAAATTTCGGCTTGGCTGCGCGGCTTGTGTACCGTGGCTTGGGCTGATGGTCACTTTGATCCCGAAGAAAAAGAGATCGTTTCTCAACTGACTCATGAACTTCTGGAGGTGGATAAAGACCCACAGTCGGTTGAACAAACGATTTCTGCCGAAGAACTAGCTACAGCGTTAGGTGATGACCACCATACCGCCGAGAATTTTATCCGAACGGCTGTTATGGTGGCAATGGCAGATGGTATCTACTCGGCTAAGGAAGACAATGTTCTGCAAGAGTTCTGCGAGGCGCTAGGACTGAAAATCGAGGCATTGAATTCCCTACGGCATACTCTTTACGATGGTGAAGGAACGGATATCTCAGATGTTGCCCACCAAGACGCCCAGCAACCGGGAACATCTCCCCATCCCCATTCGGATATTCTGCATCCTCTACGCAAATGGCTAGACGGGATGGAAGTTCATGACCCACGAGTTGCCCGATTTGTTTGCAATATTATCCCCTCTCAATGTCCATTTGAACGGGATGTCAACCTATTCGGTCGCAAAGTCGCCCATATTCCTGCTATGTGTAAGCTTAATCCCCTCTATGATCAGTTAGTCGGCTTGCGTTTCCGGGCATTATCCTATCTGGCAGATGAACAGGGCGAAGATGTCTCGAAGTATTTTTAGTTCCTCAGGGAACAGGGAACAGGGAACAGGGAACAGGGAACAGGGAACAGGGGGAGAATATTCCCAATCCTTAATCCCCAATCACCAATCACCAATCACCAAGAATGCAATTTATTGATCAAGCGGAAATTGAAGTAGAAGCGGGAAAGGGCGGTGATGGGATTGTCGCCTTCCGGCGGGAGAAATATGTGCCGGCGGGGGGACCGGCGGGGGGAAATGGGGGACAGGGAGGGGATGTGATTTTGGTGGCGGCTGAACATCTGCAAACCTTGCTGGATTTCAAATATGCCCACCGCTTCCAGGCAGAAAATGGGGGACGTGGGGGACCGAATAATCGCACGGGTGCAAATGGGCGCGATCGCACGATTCAAGTTCCCTGCGGTACAGTTATCTATGATGCGGATACTGAAGAAGTTCTAGGGGATTTAGTCCAATCGGGACAAACCTTTTGCGCGGCTAAGGGAGGTAAGGGAGGATTAGGGAACAAGCATTTTTTGAGCAATCGCAATCGCGCCCCTGATTATGCCTTACCCGGACTCCCTGGAGAGTATCGCCGCTTACGTTTAGAGTTGAAATTGCTGGCAGAAGTGGGCATTATTGGTTTACCCAATGCTGGTAAGTCTACCCTAATTGCTGCCCTTTCTGCGGCACGTCCCAAGATTGCCGACTATCCGTTTACAACGTTAGTACCCAATTTAGGTGTGGTTCGCAAACCTACAGGTGATGGTACAGTATTTGCTGATATTCCGGGATTAATTGAAGGGGCGCATCTGGGAACCGGCTTAGGGTATGACTTTCTCCGCCATATCGAACGCACGCGCTTATTATTGCACCTGATTGACGCTACGGCTGATGATCCGATTGGTGATTATCAAACCATTCAAGCCGAGTTACAGGCTTATGGACGGGGGTTGTCAGAACGTCCCCAAATTCTGGCATTGAATAAGATAGATGCTGTTGATTCAGAGATGGTCGAGCTGCTGGCGACTGAACTCAATCACTTAACTCATGTACCCGTGTTCCAAATTTCAGCCGTGACTCAAAAAGGGTTAGAATCACTGTTGCAAACCGTTTGGCAGTCTTTGGAGCAGCTAGAAGATGTAGAGGTGGAAACAGTTACCAAGGTTTGATAGTGGGCAGGGTGTGGGGTGTCGGGTGTCGGGTGTGCAAATAGCTCCAATCTCTGTAAAGAAAGGGACGAGAGTTGCCTGGGTACAAAAATTGTCGCTAATTATACATTTTAGAAAGATAATTGTCAAATCAGTAATCTTAATTATTTTGAAAACGAAAATTAAATCCCAGAATTCCGGAATGGGGGGATGAAAGGATGAAGGTAAAATTACACCTTTATCCAAGGTGCTGTTAATTCGTCTCTGTTGAGCAACGTTTACACCTCTTTACATTCCATGATATAAATACTCTTTCCAGAAAAGAAAAGCCGACCGTAACGTTGATAGCTTTTCTGACAGCCGTTAGTTGCAAGGCTTCAGGTTTTAGCCAAGAGCTAGAGTCCAAGAAGTCTTAGTCAAACATATTTTTTGGAGAAATAAAAATGGATTCGACCAGCAGGCGATTAACGGCTGCGGCAAAATCTCCTATCTAACGCCTAATCTGCTTTTAAACTTGCAGCAAATTTTATCACAACTTTATTTAAGTCATCTCGATTATGTTTTTTCCGTAAATCATGGCGATAACGCTTGTAGTTTGACTTGGCAAGATGCAATCATAAACAATAAGGAAACTTCGAGATTAAAGCTGGATAATCTCTCAGACAATAAAACAGCTTGACTATTGACTTGCCACACATTCATTCAATCTTTCTTGATTTCCATCAGGGCTAGGCATCTCCATAACTCAGTTTGAATTTTTTTGGACATACATTTCATCATGGCTCATTCAAAGGTCATTGGCAAATTATCATTAACGGCAGCTCTGGCTACGTTAATTGCCGTATTAAGCAGTCCAGCCGCCCAAGCACTGGTTATTGATTTTGAAGATAATGCGCTTGAACCTAATTATAATGAAGATGTTTTCTCCTCGATAACGTCGCAGGATTTCTTGTTCGAGCCAACTCGACCTCCTGAACAAACCCAGTATGCATTAGCTAATAATGTATTTGAGGCACACAATGACAGCACCTATTTTGTGATCCGGAATTTAGTAGACAACGACACAAATGAGGCATTTATAAATCCTGTCACTATGTCTCAAGTTAACGGCACTCCATTTTCGTTACTCAGCTTGGACTTGGCAGAATGGGGAGTACCTCGTGATCAAGCCACAAAGGTTGAATTAACTGGCTTTTTAGCCGGAGGCGGTTCAATCACAACCTTGATTTCCTTTGATGGCATTACTGATGGAAGTGGACCTCAAGAGGATTTTCAAACCGTAACCTTTGACCAGCAGTGGAGTAACTTGAGTAGTGTTGAGTTTAAAGGGATAGACGCACCCGTTTCTGATGATTCCAGTGAAGAACCTGGCTTTCAGGTTAATAGCTTTGCTGTTGAC
Source organism: Coleofasciculus sp. C1-SOL-03 (assembly GCF_040220555.1). Lineage (NCBI taxonomy): Bacteria > Bacillati > Cyanobacteriota > Cyanophyceae > Coleofasciculales > Coleofasciculaceae > Coleofasciculus > Coleofasciculus sp. C1-SOL-03. Next base: position 64,537 of record NZ_JAVJUO010000024.1, on the reverse strand, counting down.
AACATTGAGGTAGGAGAAGCGTTTGAAGAACCCCACACAGAAGTTCCCGAACCTGCTTCGATTCTAGGTATTTTTGCTCTGGGGATGGTGGGTTTTGGTTCTAGATTGACGAAAAAAATAACCCAGCGTTAACTAATCTAAAATACTGATATAGATTGGCTTCGTAGTGAGGGCTTCAGCCCTCTTCAGCTAGGCATTAGAGTACTAAAGTACTCACTACAAACAAAGCCCTATTTTAGCTGAGTCATACGACTAGGGGCGTGGATCGATTCCTTGGTAAGCGATGATAAAGTTAATCGCTAAGTAGGGTTGCAGGTTATTGTGGGCGTTGTTCTCGTTACTACCGATACTAGAAATACAATCCATTTCCACGAAATCAGTAGCTCCAGTAGCATAGATACTACTTCTCGGTTTCGACAAAATAGCACCACTCGGACGAGTTTCGTTGGAGTCAGCATTCGTCGCTTTTAATTTCAGTTGAATTTCTGGTAAGTTCGCTTGAGTTAATTCAACCTGCTCTGATCCACTTTTATCACCCAAGCCATAGGAGTTGCGATTATTATCACTATTTCCTCCCATCGGGTTTATCCCCAGAGGAACGCGACCTCTCAAATCAGGAACGCGAAAAGTACCTTGTGTTGGATCACCAGGCTGATTGTACTTTCCTGCCAAGATTGAAGCCAGAATGTCGTTTTCGTTACTTATGATGTCATGTAGTGTACCATCGCAAAGATACCAACCATCGGGGGCAAAATCAAAAGCAACCATGGCAATTTGACCGATAAAGGGTGTTGTCATAATAAATTCCTCCAGTTTTCCATAAGGTAACGTTGCGCTAAAACTTCCCTCGGCTTCCTGTAGCCCTAACAAAAAGGCGGGAAATGATGTAATCATTCTTGGGGTTCAGGACTCCATTAGTTTTCTTTAGAGCTTAATGACATAGTAATGTAGCCAAACTTTACCAAACCGTCAAGAAAATTTTGTTACAAAGTTTAAGATTTAGCGCCATCAACGTGGCGTCGATATTTTTATTTTTTTAAAGAAAATTCGTCAAACTAGAGTTAGCGAGTAAAACTCCTGAAGATAACTGAGTTTCGCCATACCCTGTCTCTGTAGACTGGAGGGAAATAGCGAAGGGTAAGTCCTGAGCCATTATTTTTGAGACGAGAATATAAAGTATGCTGGATTTGGCAAGTTCTACCGGATTGGGGGACTAGCGATGAAACCTATCTCATTGTGCATGCGCTGTTTGTTTGTCGGTGTTGTCCTCACCGGCGTAATGCCTTACCTAAATTTTCCCGAAACAGGACGGTTTCCTAAGCGCGATCGCACATTAAAATCAGCGATCGCTTGGCTGGATTCGGTTCCCCCAGCCCAGGCTCAACCCATTACCCCAGCCGCCGATGGTACTGACACTATTGTCACCCCAGAGGGAAACCGCTGGGATATCCACGGTGGAACGCTTTCGGGAGATGGCGCAAATCTCTTCCATAGCTTTGAGCAATTTGGACTCTCTCCCGATCAAATTGCCAACTTTATCTCCGATCCCCAAATTCGCAACATTCTGGGACGGGTGGTTGGCGGAGATACCTCGGTAATTAATGGTCTAATTCAGGTCACTGGCGGAAATTCTAATCTATTCTTAATGAATCCGGCGGGGATCATTTTTGGCGCTGATGCCCAACTTAATGTCCCGGCTGCTTTTACTGCAACCACAGCAACGGGGATTGGTTTTGGTGCTGAGAGTTGGTTTAATGGGTTTGGTGAGAATAGTTATGAAAATTTAATCGGGAGTCCCACAAGCTTGGCGTTTGACTTGGCTGAATCGGCAACGATTATTAATCATGCCAATCTAGAGGTGGGACAGGGGCAGAACTTAACCTTAGCGGGTGGTAGTATTACCAACACAGGGCAACTGACAGCAGCAGGAGGACAAGTTGCGATCGCGGCTGTACCAGGCGAGAATTTGCTCAGAATCAGTCAACCGGGAAGCCCCCTCACGTTAGAGATTACACCCCCTCGCTCCGCCACTGGGGAGCAATTGCCCATTAATCCCCTCGATTTACCTGTTTTACTGACGGGGAATAGCGGTCAAGTTGTCAACGAAGGGGAATTATCAACCACCGATACGAATCAGGGAGGTGCAATTCATGTCGTTGGTTCTAGGGTGGATAACCTGGGTCAAATTATGGCTGATGGGGCGAATGGGGGTAATATTCAGGTTCAAACTGATCATTTCCTGGACACGGGACAACTGAGTGCAACTGGGAACCAGGGCAATGGTGGGGAAATTCAGGTTAATTCTACAGGCACAGTCATTCAAACCGCCAGCGCGACAACCCGGGCAAATGGTTCTCAACAGGGAGGTGTAATTGAATTTAAGGGTAATGCTGATACAGTCTTAACCACTTCAGGTGACATTGAGGCGACAGGAGAAGTGGGCGGTACAGTCCATTTATTTGCTGAGACGGTTCAGTTATTGGCGACTGATATTGATGTTAGTGGTAACAGTGGCGGTGGAGAGATTTTAGTCGGTGGTGATTTTCAGGGACAGACGTTAGATGCCATTAATGCCCAAAATACAACCGTTAATCATAGCAGTCGTTTAAACGCCAACGCCCTGACCACGGGTAACGGAGGACGGGCGATTGTTTGGTCTGACCAACACACTCAATTTTCCGGTACGATTCAGGCGCAAGGTGGTGCAATTAGCGGTAACGGCGGTTTTGTAGAAGTGTCGGGTAAAAATACACTCTCGATGACAGGTCTTGTTGATGTGGGGGCTGTAAATGGATTAGCTGGGACGCTGTTACTCGATCCAAAAAATATCATAATTGACGATAGTGTGGGCGCTATTCCCCAGTTTGACCTCGTTGATCCCAACCCTGACAATGGTTCTGGATTTGGTGATGCCATTGTGCCATTGAGTACGGGGAATGTGGCGGTTACTAAGCCAGGAGATGACTTGGGTGGAGATAATGCGGGTGCGGTTTATCTGTTCAACGGTTCAACCGGGGCATTACTTAGCACACTGACGGGTCAAGCCGATGACCAAGTGGGGAGTGGTGGTGTTACAGCCTTAAGTAATGGGAATTTTGTAGTCGCTAGTCCGCAGTGGGATAATGCCGTTACCGGGGCGACAAATGCTGGGGCGGTGACGTGGGGTAATGGCACAACCGGAATTTCGGCAGAGGTTAACGCAACTAACAGTTTAGTTGGCACTCAGACGGATGACCAAGTGGGGAGTGGTGGTGTTACTGCCTTAAGTAATGGGAATTTCGTAGTCGCGAGTCCGCAGTGGGATAATGCCGTTACCGGGGTTATGGATGTAGGGGCGGTGACGTGGGGTGATGGCACAATTCAGACTATTGGAGAGGTGAATGGGACTAACAGTTTAGTTGGCACTCAGCTTCGAGACAGAGTTGGTAGTCGTGGTGTTACGGCTCTCAAAAATAATGGCAATTATGTAGTCAACTCCCCGTTTTGGGGCGACAGTCAGGGTGCCGTAACTTGGGGTGATGGCACGACTGGGACTACTAAAGGACAAGTGGATGCGAGCAACAGCTTAATTGGTAGCGAAGATAATCTTATCGGATTGGTCGAAAATGGTTTTGACGGTGTAACAGCGCTGGAAAACGGAAATTATGTCGTCAACAGTCCCTTTTGGGATGATCCCAATACAACTAGACCTGATACTCCAACAAGTCTAAATACAAATGAAGGAGCCATCACCTGGGGTGATGGTGTGACGGGGACGACAGGAGTTGTAGGTGCGAATAACAGTTTGATTGGCACTCAGACTGATGATCAGGTTGGTGGTGCTGGTGTTACTGCGCTTACCAATGGCAATTATGTTGTCAGTAGCCCCCTGTGGAACAATGGGACAGTTCAGGATGTGGGAGCCGTCACCTGGGTTGATGCTATTAATGGTTTGACCACGGGTTCAGTAAGACTAGATAACAGTATAGTTGGTAGCCTTGCCCAAGATCGCATCGGTAGTGGTGGTGTTACCGCCCTGACGAACGGGAATTATGTGATTAGCAGTCCGAACTGGAACGATAACAGAGGAGCGGTGACTTGGCGGGATGGTACTCTGCAAACGGGCAATGAGCAGGTTCGTGCGACCAATAGTTTAGTCGGGAGTACATCAGGTGATCAAGTTGGTAATGGTGTCCCCCCGATGGGCTTTGTTCCTTCTCCGAGGATTGAAGGTGTTATTGCGCTTGCCAATGGCAATTACGTTGTCAGCAGCCCTGACTGGAATAATAATCAGGGTGCTGTCACTTGGGGTAATGGCACAACCGAGATTCTTGGTGTAGTGAGTGAGACAAACAGTTTGGTTGGGACTCCAGCTTCCTTTGATCGGATAGGTAGTGGCGGTGTTACAGCCCTGAGTAATGGGAATTATGTGATTCGTAGCCCAGAGTGGAATAATAACCGGGGTGCCGTTACTTGGGGCGATGGCACAACTGAGATTATTGGTCAGGTAAGCGAACTCAACAGTTTAGTGGGAAACTTGGCGGATGACCAAGTAGGTAGTGGTGGCGTTGTTGAATTAAACACTCTTCATTATTTGGTCAGTAGCCCTAACTGGGATAATCTGGAAACCGATAGTGGGGCAGTGACTTGGGTGGATGGAAGTACGGGACAAACTTGGGATGGAACGAATAGTATCAGTGATAAAAATAGCATTATCGGTCGTCAGTCAAATGCTGGTTTAGCTACAGTCGTTAATGAGCCAGTTCATCAGACGTTTTGGGTACAATTTGCCAACGAAGGTAATGGTCGAGTAACCGTCGGTGTCCCTACAGATCTAACATTTGCTAACTTATCTGGGAATTCGGTAACATTCTCTCCCTTCTTTTTACAACGTACCCTGAATACGGGTACAGCCGTTGTGCTGCAAGCCAATAATGATATTACTCTCAATACTCCACTAGATATCGATAATCTTAGCGGCAATGGCGGAAACATCACGTTTCAAGCCGGACGCCGTATTTTTATTAACGAAAACATCATGACAGATAACGGCAATTTAACGTTAATTGCCAACGAAACCCGGGCAAATGGGGTAGTTGATGCCCAGCGAGATATGGGGAACGCGGAAATCGTATTGGCAAATGGAATAGAACTGGATACAGGTGAGGGAGATATTAATATTACCCTGAATACAGGTGAGGGGTTAACCAATAATCGAAGCGGTAATATTACTCTAGAGGGTATCATCAAAACCAATCATCTGACGATTGAACATAAGGGGTTAAGTGGCGAGGTAATTATCGCGGAAACCGCGAATTTTGAATCAATTGGCAATCTCACTATCTCTAGTCGTACCCTAACTCTCCCGGAGACAATAGAACTTAACCTGGAGAGCGGATTACAATTAAATATCACCGAAGCGGTGGAGTTAGCAGGTCAAATTACAACGACGAATGGTAGCCTGGAGTTGAATGCACCAATTACTCTAACTGGCGATACTGTCTTCAATACAGGTGGTGCAGGCACTATTCTATTTAATAACACGCTTAACGGAAATCATAATCTCGAACTGTCTGCTGGCACGAATAGCATTACCTTTGATAATCCCATTGGCTCTATTAGTCCATTGGATAACCTGACAATTAATGGGGGTTTCAATCTCGCCACTACCATTAACTTGACGGGAGGATTTGAGCAAAATGGCACAAATCCAGTGAATTTGGCTGGGACTATTACCACAACAACTGGCACGATTGATTTAAATGGTGCGGTTACGCTGATGGGTGATAGTCGTCTGAATACGAGTGCGGGGGATGTCCGTTTGCTCAATCCAATTAATGGGAGACATGGAACAGAAAACCTAAACCTAATCGCGGAAACGGGTACAGTTCAATTACCCGAAACGATAGGGAGTACAACCCCAATTGGCAATCTAACAATTCTCAGTAATAATCTGGATATCCCGACAACAGCCAGGATTAATCTCACGGACAATTTTCAACTCAATGGCGCTAATCCGCTGAATTTCGCGGGTGAGGTGACAACAGCGAATGGTACGATTGAATTTAATGCTCCAACCATCCTAACTGGCGATACATTCCTGAGGACAAATGGCGGTGACATCCGGTTTAATAATAGGCTCAACGGTAACGGTAGTTTGGCTAATCTCAACCTGGCGGCGGGAATGGGGAATATATGGTTCACAGATAGTGTTGGTGAAACGATTCCACTGGGTAATCTGACTATTTTTAATGCCAATAACTTCACGGCGAATGATTTGATTAGGGCGGCTAGTCTGAAGAATACGACAGGAATTGGCACAATTAATTTGCAAGATGTGCAAACCTTTGGGGGTGCGGTTGAACTGACAACTGAAAATAATCTAACTACGACTAATATTACGACGGCTGGCGGTGATATTCGTCTCACTAGCCATCAGGATGCAGTGAATAGTGGTAATCTCAATTCATCGGCGGCGACGGGTGGTGAGATTGTGGTCAACGCTGAGGTGAGTATTGATGCAGGAGAAATCAATTCCAGTGGCAATATCGGCGATGGCGGTGACGTGACGCTTGATCCCCAGGACTATATCCAGGTGAGTTCGATTAACGCCCAGGGGGGAAGTAATGGCAAAGGGGGTAATGTTGAGATAGAGAGCGATCGCGTCTTTCGGGCAGCGGGGAGTTTTTCCCACAATGGTAGGGAAATCAGCATTTCTACAGCGGGAGGGAATGGTGGCGGTGATATCACGATTCGTCATGGGGGAAGAGGAATTATCCCCTTTGATGTGGGAGATGCCACAACTAACGGCACAGTTGCTGCCATTACCAGTGGTGAGTTTACCATTGCCCCTTTCCAATCCTTTCCCTTTACCCACACGGAAGGCAATATTCGGATTATTAGCGTTGATGATACCCGTGATATCCCAGTGAATCCGGTTGATTTAACCACCGCTGATGCCAATCAAAGTCAATCCCCGATTGAAAAGGAAGAATCTAGGGTGATGGAGATTGATACCTTATTTAGTCGAGACTATGAAAAGTATTTTGGTACCCAGAGACGGTCGGGGATTACTTTAGAACAAGCGCGAGAAATCTTACGTCAAAATGAAGCGGCGACCGGGGTGAAGTCGGCGGTGATTTATGTGGTATTTGCCCCACAAACGATTAGCGCGGTGCCTGAGGATGTAGACGTTACGCCAAATAATACCAGTTTATTGCGATCGCTAACCCCGCAACCGAGCGATCGCTTGGAGTTAATTGTCATCTGTGCCGATGGACAACCGATTCGGCGATCGGTTAATGTAACCCGAGCCGAAGTCTTGGACATGGCAGATCAATTTCGCCGCACGGTAACCAATGTAATCGATGACCAGAACTATCTGCCACCCGCTTACCAGATGTATCAATGGTTAATTCAACCAATCGCCGCTGATTTAGCCGCGCAAGACATCAAGCATTTGGCATTTGTTATGGACACCGGGTTGCGTTCCATACCCATTGCCGCTTTGTATGATGGTGACCAGTTTATCATTGAAAACTATAGTGTCGGCTTAATGCCTAGCCTTAGTCTCACCGATACTCGTTATCAAGATGTCAGAGATGATTCAGTGTTGGCAATGGGGGCTTCCAAGTTTCGCGATAAGGCGTCTTTACCGGGTGTTCCCATCGAGTTACAGGTGATTGCGGATCAAGTATGGCAAGGTGAATCCTTTCTGAATGAAGAGTTTACCTTAAATAATCTCCAGCAAGCACGGCGAAAAGCAGCGTATGGTATTGTGCATTTAGCTACCCATGCCGAATTTCAACCGGGAAAACCTGCCAACTCTTACATTCAGTTGTGGGACAATAATAAACTCAAGCTGGATCAAATGTGGCGGTTAGACTGGCATAAACCGACAGTAGAACTGTTGGTTTTAAGTGCCTGTCGCACGGCGTTAGGAGATGAGGAAGCGGAATTAGGATTTACGGGGTTAGCGGTACAATCTGGAGTCAAGTCAGCCTTGGGTAGTCTCTGGTATGTGAGTGATGAGGGGACACTGGGACTAATGACCACATTTTACGAGAAACTCAAACAAAGTTCTACTAAAGCCGAAGCCTTGCGAAAGGCACAACTGGCAATGCTTACAGGTGAAGTGCAACGAGAAGGCGATCGCTTAATCACGACTAAGGGTAGTATTCCCTTACCATCCGATTTTCCGGCGTCGATTAACCCAGACTACAGCCATCCTTATTATTGGAGTTCTTTTACTCTAATTGGTAATCCGTGGTAGTGGGGAAAGTTTTGACCCTTCGCGACCCTCGAGGGAACCTGGTTTTGATGGTCTACCGCGCTGGTTCGTCATTCTCTCCTTTATCGTCGCTAACCTCGTCTTCATCATCAAGGTTTTTACCAGTCTTCGTTTGCAACTCGGCATAAAGACGTTCCAGCCTTGCCTTTCTATTGCTTAGCTGCTTGAGTCGGTTGTTATGGAATTCTATTTGCGAACTGTGATATGCCGTCAACTGGTCATTTTCATCGAGCAGTTCGCGGATGATTCCCCCAGCAGTAGTTCCTCTGTGAGTATCGCCGAATCGATCCGTATTTCTCCTCTGGCTAGTCTCTGTACTAGCTGAGATCTCGACATTCCCAGAGCTTTGGCTTTCTGACGGAATAATTCCCAGTCCCTCGGTTCGAGCCTCAAAGTTACTGTCTTGGTGTTCCTGTCTGATTTCGGTCTACCACGTTTGTTTGTCATTGTCTTTCCTCGTCGCTAACCTTGTCCTCATCATCAAGGTTTTCGCTAGTCTTTACCCGTAATTGGTCAAACAGTTCTTCTAGCTGGCGCTGCCTTTTTTCCAGCCGTTCCACTTCTGAGCGATAATGAGCCAACTGAATCGCGTTTTCCTCTATCAGTTGGCGAAGGATTCCCCCAGAAATCGTTCTTCGGCTAGTTGCGAAAGGTTCTCCTGAATTTCCCCTCTGGCAAATCGCTCCACCAGTTCTGACCTGCTTATTCCCAGTTGCTGCGCTTGAGATTGTAGAAGCTTCCACCCCTTCGGCGTAATCATCAGCGATACGTTTTTCGCGTTTTCTCTGGCTGATTTTGGTCTGCCGCGCTTGTTAGTCATTCTCTCGTTCCTCATCGCCAACCTTGTCTTCCTCGTCGAAGTCTTCAGGAGTTTTTTGCTGCAAATCCCGGTATAGCTGTTGAAGACAGCTAAGCCGCGCCTTCAATCGAGGTAACTTTTGTTCCAGATATGCCAATTCCTCTTGGGTTTCCAAGATTAATTGGCTGAGGATTCCCCCAGATATTTCGCCTTTTGAAACGCTTGTAAGTCTTGCGGATTTTGGACTCTGGATATTTGGGTGATCAGTTCCGTGCGGGTCATTCCCAGACTGGCTGCTAGCTGATTGAGGTTTTCCCAATCCTTGGGTTCGAGCCGTATCCCGACGCTGATCGTCTTCCGGTCTGATTTCGGTCTGCCGCGCTTCTTCGTCATTCCCTGTCGTATTGGTCATTGAGCGTTCCTTTGAATTATCGCATAAACAGAAATTACCTCTTGACAAAATTATTGCACAACATAAAATAAAATAATTGCCAAACAAAAATTATTTGGCAGCCAAACAGTAAATACACTTCCTGGAAAGCGATCGCTCTTCCGTGACAACCTTATCCAGCTTTCGACGATGAAACACTCCGACTGGCTACGCCTTCAATCCGAAGGCGAGAGCATCTGTGCTATCTTGCGCCAACAAGGTTATGTCTGCCGCAAACAGACTCGACGCCTATCCTGGAAACTTTCTAAAACGGGTCAAAACGATTACATGCTCAGATGGCTACCAGCACCCATCAATGAATGGAATTTGATGCCCAACGATACCAGCCCACAATGGGAACAGCTTTGGCAACTCATTGAGGGTACCTTAAGCACCATCAGAGGGGAAGCCAGGAAAATTCTGCTCAAACCCACTTCACAACTGGAAAATAACTCCCGCCCTTGGGCAATTATCCGACTCTTACCTGATGCCAGACGGCATACAGTGGCGAGATTTTTCAACCGTCAAGATGCAGAAGATTACCGACGCTTTCTCAAGCGTTTTATACCGGATGCTGAATTTGAAGTCTTTTTCGATGTTCCTAACGAACAGCTTTAAGGCACAACTAATTAAACCAGGGATCAAGCGATCATGACCGCCTTATTTTGCCGCATCAAACCTGCCCAAAACTTCCGCATCACTAAGCATCAAGTTGCCAGATTCTTAAATATTCCTGCTTCCCTCATCGTAAAAGTCGAATCATGGCTCTACGTTATCTTTGTCCACCGCCTCGACAAAGGAGGACAATTCATCAGCTATCGTCAGATGGAACAATGGAAAAATGCCATTGCCTGTCACCTGCAAAAATGCTCTACCAATCAACAATTACACAGTTTGTGGAATGCGATTAAATATGATCAGACAAAGCACCGCAAACAATATCCTGATTCCATCTTGCCTTTCCTCAAGACAATCTGGGAAAAATGCCTTCAGAGTAGGTTTGTAGCGAAATAACCCCATGCAAGAGGAGGCGATTGAAATCGCTGCTACACAAACATAGGCGAAGCCTTCCCGAAGGGTAGTCCGCCTGCGCGGACTAGGTTATAACGGGGGTAGCTAACCCGGATTTGGTATTAGAACGCTACTTAGTATTAGACTTGATTTTAAGAGCGATCGCGCTTATTTTGCATTGATGTTGGATGGGAGTGGATGTTGGGTTTCGGCGCGTCAACCCAACCGACAGTGATAGGCGATCGCACTATCCTGCAATCGTTAGATAAACAGCGCTGGCGAAATCTGGAAGTAATCGCCAAGTGCCTTAGCTTGTGCTTTGCTAATGAATCGCTTGCCGTTTACCACTTCAGACACTACACCCTGAAGGGGTGACAAGCAGCTCAAAAGCTTGGCAGACAAAGCATTTCCCCCCTCAAGCCTCGAAAAGATGAGAGCTTATTGACAGGTTTATTGCGAATGAATCAGTGAATGAGAATGATAATCACCTGGGTGACGATCCAAGAGTCAGTTGGTTATCTTTAATCCTTAAATACTCCCCCCAAATCAGCACCCCTTCAGGTCACAAGGTTTTGGGGGCGGCGTGCGATCGCGTCGAAGAAGCGGGCGATTCAAACCCCTTGTCAGGCATGGGTTGTGGAGAAAGGCAATCTGGAGGAAGAGAGGCGCATGCGATCACGCAATTAAAGGGAATAGAAAATATTGCGCTTGAAACCCTGATACAAACAAAGCACAGAGCGATTAAACAAGAGAAAAGACGACAGAAAAATCCCGAAAAGTCTCACCGTGAGGGAATTTCAATTTTGGGGCTGAGTGGAATGGCTTCCGTTAGGACATTTTGGAGTTTTTGCAAAAACTTAAATAAAAATGTATGTATTTTATGGTAAAAAAAGAGCGGTCTATCTCGGTTCAAGTTAACCGCCCAATAAATAATGCTACCCCAATTCTATCACAGTTGTCTTAAGAATTATCTAAGTGAGTCTCAACTCCTCACCCTAGAAATTTTACTTTGGCTGCTGCAAGTACATAAACAAGTCAAGATTGAGAGATTAGCCGCGCTCTTTCCTGTACCCATCCTTTATCAAAGTAGGAGGAAACATCTGCAAAGGTTTTTAGTTCTTCCCAATCTTAGTCTACCATTAATTTGGTTTCCGATACTTAAATATATATTAAGAACTCAAGTTCCTCTCGGAAGTCGTGTTATTCTGGCTATAGATAGAACCCAATGGGACAGCAATAACTTATTAATGATTGCTGTGATTTGGAAAAAACGTTCCTTCCCTGTATATTGGCAATTTTTGGAGAAAGCGGGCAGTAGCAATATATCCGAACAAATAGCAGTTATTCGTCCAGTCTTAAAATTGCTTTCCCGTTATCAAATTGTTATCATTGGAGATCGGGAATTCCGCAGCGTTGAACTAGCCTACTGGCTGAAGACAAAGAAGGTATTTTTTGCATTGCGGATCAAGCAAGATACTTATATCCGTCAATCAAAAGGAAACTATCAACAGCTAAGTAAGTTGGGTTTAACTCCGGGGATGAAGTTATTTCATTCGGGAGTTAATTATACAAAGAAAAAGGGATTTGGTCGTTTTAATTTAGCCGCTTATTGGAAACGGAAGTATCGAGGTTCATGTGAAAAACAAGGCTGGTTCATTTTGACCAATTTAAGTAGTATTGATGAAGTGATTCAGGTTTATCAATCTCGCAGTGGTATAGAATCCTTGTTCAAAGATTGTAAGACGGGTGGCTATAACCTAGAAGGAACTAAGGCATGCATAGAACGTTTAAATCGTTTAGTCTTGTTAATTGCCATGGCTTATACTATCGCTTCTTTAAGAGGTAACAAAACTCGCTATCAAAAGCAACAAAAATATATCTGTCGTCTCAGAGAAGTAGCAAGAAGCCAGAGACGTCACAGCAACTTTTGGCTTGGTCTTTATGGATTGACCTGGACTATTGGATGGGATTTTTGTCAAGTCATGGTTGAGAAACTTATGAGGGTTAATCGCTCTAAAATACATTGCTTTCAGCAAGGGTTGAAGGCAATGTATTTAATAAAAAATTATTAACTGCTTTTTCTTGAAATTAAGCTGTATAAACTCTCCCTATTCCCATTCTATTCTTGACTAATTTTAACCCAAAATATTCAACAATTCAAGAGTCTGGGTAGCAATATTCTGCTCTTAAACTTGAGCAGTAACTAAAAAAACTGACGCGATTCGCAGTCCGCGATAGCGAGAGCTTCACGCACGGATAGACCCGAAATCCATCTAGCCGTTGCTGGGTAATGTTTTGGCAACAAGAAAAAGTTAAAGACAATCAACATACTCCTGGAGTGTCACCCAGGTGATTATCATTCTCATTCACTTATTCATTCTCAATAAGCCTGTCAATAAGCTACCATCTTTTTGAGGCTTGAGGGGGGAAATGCTTTGTCTGCCAAGCTTTTGAGCTGCTTGTCACCCCTTCAGCACTACACCACTCGATCCAATCACACCCACCAAGTCAGCTTGACGAGTGCCACTGGATTCCATGATGTGTTGGAGAATTTCATGAGGTGCAGCTTGATCCATCGGATAGTTCTGTTCCTCATAGGCTTCAATCAGCGTTACAAGCAACTTGTGTAACGCTTTCTCCTCTGGAGTTCGGTGTTTAGCAAAGGTTAGCCGTTCTGCTTCTGCTAGGGCGCGATCATACTCCTGTTCTGTCTCAATCACTTTGGGCGCGACTTGTGCGAGTAGATGACGATAAGCGGCTTGGTCAAAAGTAAGGGTCATTTTTCCACTTTTTTTTAATCAGAGTTAAATTGAGGGTGTGATCGCCTTAGAGTTGATTGTAAGAGCGATCGCGCTTATCTGGTGTTGATGTTGCAGGAGAGTGGATGTTGGGTAACAGGCGTCAACCCAACCTACAGCGATGGGCGATCGCACTTAGTACCGCTAGAATAATTATAAATAAATCACGAACGGCTCAAACCCAAAATCTTAAATAGAGATTTTTATCGTTAAACCTATACTACAATCGATAAAGTTATGATGAATAGAGCAATTAATTTTCAAACAGTTTCTTGGTTTTGGGATCTTTACACAAGGAAGTTGCTCGATCTCGATCCCCCCTATCAAAGACGCAGTGTTTGGAATCAAGATTACAAGGATTTTTTTATAGATACTGTTCTCAATAATTATCCTGCACCAGCAATTTTTTTGTATCAAGACATTACGGCTGAAGGCATTTCTAAATACAGTGTTGTTGATGGAAAACAAAGGCTATCTACTTTGTTTGAGTTTGCTCAAAACCAATTTCCTGTCAGCGAAACTGCAACTATTACAAACCTTAGAGGTAAATATTTTAAGGATTTAGATACTGAGGTTAAACAAAATTTTTGGAAATATCAGTTTGCAGTTGAATACCTTCCATCTTCAGATGAAGCCATCATTAATAATATATTTGACCGGATTAATCGAAATGTTAGTAAATTAACCCCTCAAGAGCTTCGCCATGCAAAGTTTAATGGAGTATTTATTAACGCAGTGGAGGATTTAACTCAATGGATGAGTAATGTTCTTTCACCCAACTCCAAATTACCCAACTTTCCTTCAATTAATACAAAATCACGAAAGCAAATGAAGGATGTAGAATTAGTTGCTCAACTTTTACTTTTTTTAGAGGAAGGAGTCAAATCTTACCGTCAAGAAGACCTGGATAAAGCTTTTAGTGATAGAGAAGTTAATTGGGACGATCAAGACGAGATAGAAAATGAATTTAAACACGTCATTCAATTGATAAAAAAGCTTATAGAAAAATCCCCTGATCATATAGATTTGCGGAAAACTAGGCTAAAAAATCAAACTGATTTTTATTCGCTTTTTGCAGCTATTTCAGAATTAAATCGTGATAATTATGATTTTTCAAACAGGTTGCCTGAAGTATCTAGCAAAATAAATGATTTTCTAAAAATCGTTAACTCTCCAGAAGAAACAACTAATATTCAAGAAGCGCAAGATTATCATGATGCTATTACAAGTTCACCACTTTACTCTAGCGTTGAAAAAACTAAAGTTAGAATTGATATTTTAAAATCTTTAATACAAGGAAATATTATTTAATTTTAATTTATTAATGATTTATCCTTCAATTTTAGAACGTCGCTATCTAGAATACCTTCCTTTTGTAGAGCAAGTGGCAAGTCGAGTTAAGGACACTATAATTAACTTTTGTGAAAAAAATGGATATGCCTCAACTTATCGAATTAAAACCAAGGAATCTTTGGCAGAAAAGATTGAAACAGGTAGGTTTAAGAAATGGTCGGATTTAGATGATTTATTTGGATGTACAGTTATTATACCAACCTTATACAAAGAAACAAATGTGATCCAATTTTGCAAAAATACCTTTGAAGTTGTTAAAACCATTAAAAGAGGACAAAACAAAAAATCACCCGATACTTTTCGATTCGATACAACTAGAATCTATGCTCGTTTAAAAAAACCAGAAGATGCAATTGCCAATAAACAATTAAACATTTTTGATATTATATTTGAGATTCAAATCAAAAGTGCTTTTGAACATGCCTGGACAGTTTCCACTCATGAATTAGTTTATAAAAGTTCTACGATTGACTGGAAAAGACTTCGTTTAGCCGCACAAATTAAAGCTACTGTTGAACAACTAGATACACTGATTTTGGCATTTGAACAAGCCTATCCTAGTATACAAGATAATGACTATCCTGAAATTAAAAGAAAGCGGCAACTAGCTATCGCGACCCAAGAGCTTTTTGATCAAGGTAAAATTCCCCAAGAACTGAAGCCAAAAGATATGACCCGTTTTTGCGATAACGTATATCGTATTCTTGCTAGTGCTAAGAAAGAGAATAATATTCAAGACATTATTAAATGTATTAAACAAAAAATTAATTCAACACCAACAAAGCAAATTCCTCGGAGCATATCTTTGTGGCAATATTTCATCGCAATTTTAGTAGAACACCAATTTATTAAGTTCCCCTTACCAAAGTATTATTTTCACGTAACCGATGAATTAATTACGCTTTATCCAAAATGTTTTGACAACAATATCAATTCAACTTTCCAATATAATAGCTAACTGCTCTACAAACATTGCATGTTCCTCCGAAGCTAAACCTTCCTGCAAAACTGACAACACCCTCGCCATATTTCCGGCTAACAAATCACCTGCAGCTAACCACAATCCGGGAAACACTCGACTCCGGATTACATTCCCTTCATCCACGGGTAACGATACATACTCACCCTGCTGCAAGTAAAACCAATCAAGCCTCCGTTCACACACTTGCTGGCGCAATATACTCTTGCACCTCATTGCGACGATACGCCCGTTTCTTGTCATGCAAGTCTATTGCCACACTACTTGCTGCAATTTCTGCTACTAATTCCGGCGCACCCTCGATATAATCATCTTCGCTGAGTCTCGCCTGTCCCCCTACATTTTCATCAATTAACAGTACAGCATCGGGTTGGGGTTCGTTGTCTAAATCTAAACGAATGGTAGGTTCAATCCCTAACTCAATTCCAGATGTCGCCACTTGATAATTGCCCAGCCAAATAATTAAATTAGCGTGAGGTTGACTGTGACTTCTAAAACGCAGTGCAGCAGGCAAGTAAACGACTCCTTCAATTAGTTCAGCTTTCTGGAGAGAAGGCATCGCATTATAACGACGCTCAAATTCATAACGATTTAAGCGATCGCCACTTTCAAGCGCTGGAGGTAAAGACTCTTGCTGGAAGGGAGTTTGAACCATTGATTGCCGTTGTCGCTAGTGTTGATGTCTCTATCCCTAGATCCTATCTGCTATCATCCGGTATTCCCACAACTCGACGAAGCGCGATCGCATGGCTGATGGCGAAGACAGCGCCACTACGAAATAAGCGCGATCGCTAAATTTTGGTCTATTGCCTTTTTCGAGATCGACCTGCTATAGTGCAAAAAAGACCGCTCGGTTTCCATTTATGTCAAAAGCTGAACAAACCAAAAACCGAATTATTCAGCAAGCCGCAGACCTATTTAACCAGCAAGGTTACGCCGGATCGTCCATGTCGGATATTATGGCGGCGACGGGGTTGAAGAAGGGCGGGATTTATAACCACTTTGCCAGCAAGGATGAGTTGGCGATCGCGGCTTTCGATTTTGCTGTGCAGCAGGTGAGTCAGCGTTATATCCAAGCGTTGAAAGGGAAACAGGGGGCAATTCCCTGTCTCCAAGCGATCGTTCACACCTTCTCTACTGCTCCCGAAGAGGTGTCTCTTAAAGGTGGATGCCCGTTGCTCAACACGGCGATTGAGAGCGACGATACCCATCCCGCCTTGCGAGAGCGGACACAACGCGCTATGTCTAGATGGCGTAATCTGATTCATCAGGTTGTCCAACAAGGAATAGAGGCAGGGGAAATTCAGCCGACGGTTAATCCCGATGCGGTAGCAACGATTTTGATCTCCACTCTGGAAGGATCGCTGATGATGACCAAATTGTATGGCGATCGCATCCATCTGCAACGCGCTAAGGAACATCTTGATCGATACGTGGAGGATTTGCAGGTAAGGCAGGAGGCAGAAGGCAGAAGGCAGGAGGGTTCTTACGAATGACGAATGACGAATGACGATCAGATCCGTTAACTTTCATTGTTCCCACCTACTTATTTTTTTGGCTCAAAAAAGACCAATCGGTCTTAATTTAATGTAAATTGCTGGAGGCTTTAATGCTAACGTTCTACTACCATCCCCTATCACCGATCGCCCGTCGGGTCTGGATTGCACTCTTAGAAAAAGGAATTCCCTTTGAGCCAGTGATCGTGAATCTGAATGGGGAACAATTCCAGCCTGAATTCCTATCGCTCAATCCGTTTCACCATGTCCCGGTTTTAGTGGATGGGGAACTGCGAATTCTGGAATCTTTGGCAATTCTGGACTATTTGGAGGCGAAATATCCCAGCCGATCCTTGCTTCCTCAAACACCAGAGGCGATCGCTCAAATGCGGATGGTGCAAATGGTGACAACCAATGAACTCACGCCCAAGTTGCCTGGGTTGGCGATTGCCAGCGACTCCTCAGAACCCAACGCGGCAACGGTTGAACAGATTGCCACTGTCCTCAATTTTCTAACTCAACAACTGGGCGAGTTGGCTTATTTCGGCGGAAATGATTTATCTTTGGCGGACATTACAGCGGGGACAGCCTTTCCCCTGCTGACGCGACTCGGTATTGAGTTGCAAGGACATCCGGCGATCGCGGCTTGGTACAAGCGTATCACCGCCCGACCCTCTTGGCAGCAAACGGAACTTGATGACAATGACTTTAACACCTGGAAACGATTCGTATCATTGATGATTAAACGTCGTCAACGGCAAACAGCAAGGACATAATTTCACAACCGCAACGGATTGGCATTGATTCTCGGCTATGTCCCAGGGATGAAGTGAAGGAACGAGGCTTCCATCCTCCCGCCTGTTTTTGTGACCTATACAGGACGCTAGTACAAAACAGTAGAAGTTTTTGATCACCTCGGTACTGGGGTAGTTGGGCAGATTTGAGCATAAGTCATCAGTCAATTGTAGGGGCGGGTTTAGGAACTTAGGTCAGCATTTGACCAATAATTTATCAACAAAACCCGCCCTCATATCATGTCCTGAGGATACCGTTCAGAACCTTTATCTTCACAGTAAACGAGACAGTAGCAAATAGATCAAGCGAAATAGAGCCGTTACCGCGATCGCACTCGCCGCCGTAATCCCTCCAGCAATGATCACTTCTAGCATAGACCAACTACCTCGAAGCGGAGGGATAAACAATACAATCGCAGTTATTCCGCTAATCATGAGCAAATTCTTGCCTTGAATCAGGCGACGGTATTGGGTATAAACTAAACCACCAACGACCATACCCAATAATCCCACACTTATACCTGAAATCCCCAGAAAACTATATAGAACAATAAAAATTAATCCAGTTTCAAATCCAATAAACGCCGCGTCATAAAAAATTTCGGATAGTGAACGAGGTAGACTTGGTGAATGGTGTGGGTTAGTGATAACCGTTTGGGGTTGAGGTTGAGGTGATACGGGTTGTGAGTCCAGAGCATCAATCACCTCTTGAGCCGATTGAAAACGCTGAATTGGTGCTTCTAAGAGCAGCTTGTCTAATACATCGGCTAGGGTGTCACTAACGTTGATATACTGCTTCCAATGCCAACAATTGGTATGGGAATCACGCAGTTCTTTGAGATCTTTACCTGCCAACAAAACAACTATTGTCACAGCTAAAGCATACAAGTCAGAGGCAGGTTTAACTTCTCCCCCTATCATCTGTTCAGGTGGAGCATATCCAGGGGAATAAATGCCCGTCGAGGAGTTAGATGATTGTTCTCCTGCTATTTTGCTAACCTGCTTAACTGCACCAAAATCCAACAAGTATAACTGCCCATTGCGGTGACGCATAATATTGGAGGGTTTAATATCCCGATGGATTGAACCGTTCTCATGGACAAACTTGAGGATTTCCAGCATTTCTCGGAAAATTTGTATAGCTTCTGTTTCTGAGAATGTGCCTTTGGTTTGCCGTTCTTCTTCTAAATCTTGCCCATCAATAAATTCCTGTACCAAGTAAAAGAATTTCTCTTGAGTATCAGGTTGGGATAACTTGGCAACACTTAAGGGAAAAAAGGCATAAAGATTAGGAATTTGAGGATGATTATTACCCAGTTGTTCTAACACTTCTGCCTCCTGCTCGAATAACGCTTGAGCTTTAGCGAGTTGGGAGGGACTTAATTGATCAGAAGGCTGAAACTGCTTGACGACACAATAGCGCATCATTGGGGTGTGGCGATCGCGTGCCAAAAACGTTGTGCCAAACCCTCCCTGATTTAGCAACTGGGTTGGAATATAACGACCCCCCAAAATAAGTGGTATTCCACAAGCTGTACAATATCTCTGCTGTGCTGTTTGCAGCGTGGCTTTCTGATCCAGTTCAGCAAAGAAGTTTTGGGGACGAGGGCAATGGGGGCGAGTGCAGTGGATTTCCATTGTTCATATCCAAAGAAGTCATAAGTTATCAGTTATATATAAGTTATAAATCAATTGTAGGGGCGGGTTTAGGAACTCAAGTCCGCTATTCACCAATAACTGAAAAGCAAAACCCCCCCTGATTCATCAGTCTTGGCTACGGAACCCTTCACTTCGTTCAAGGGAACCTGGTTTTGAGTCGCGATCGCGCCTTGTATCACTTTTATCTTCATAGCCAACGAGACAGTAGTAAATAAATCAAGCGAAATAGGGCAGTTATCGCGATCACACCCGCTCCAGCCAACACTCCAGCCACAATGACTGCTGGAATTGACTTATCGGCGAGGAATGCTAGGATAAACGATAAAACTAAAGTAATTCCGGCAAGAATCGGCAAGTCTTTACCTTCAATAATTCGGCGGTATTGGGTATAGATTAAACCCCCAACCGTCATCCCCACCAATCCCACACTAATCCCTGATACCAATCCCCCACTAATCCCTAAAATATCAAAGATACTTCCCAAGACACTAAAAACTAACGCCCCTTCAAAGCCAGTAAACCCTGCGCTGATTAACGTTTCTGATAGGGTAAAACGGGATTTTGGTCGCTGAATCGCGGGTTGTTGCTGAACCACAGGTTGCGGCTGAACCACAGGTTGTTGTTGAACGACTGGTTGGGGTTTGGGAGTAGGGGGAGGTGGAGGTGGTGGTGCTGGGGGAGTTCGACGCGGTTTGAGAGCGTCCATCACCTCTTGAGCCGATTGAAAGCGTTTATTTGGGGTTGGTAGAAGCATACGGTCTAAGACTTCTGCTAACGTATCACTAACCTGAGTATAGGTTTTCCAGTTCCAAGCGTTATTGTAGGAATCATATAACTCTTCTGGCTCTTTCCCCGTGAGCAACATAATCAACGTTACCGCCAACGCATACAAATCTGTTGACGGGTAAACTTGCGCCCCTGACATTTGTTCCGGTGGCGCAAATCCCATCGAATAAATGCCAGTCGATTTGCCAGATGGGGTTCCGGCGGCTGCGCCTTTGGTAACTTGTTGTTTAACCGCTCCAAAATCTAACAGATACAAGCGTCCATTCCGGTGACGCATGATATTAGAGGGTTTAATATCCCGATGGATTGAACCATTCTCATGGACAAACTGAAGTACCTTCAGCATTGCCCGCAATACTTCTAGGACTTCAGCTTCCGAGAAAGTACCTTGGGTTTGCAGTTCTTCCTCCAGGTCTTGTCCATCAATAAATTCCTGGACGAGGTAGAAAAACTGGTCTTCTTTACCCGATTGGTTCAAATTACCAACGCTCAAGGGGAAAAAAGCATAGAGATTGGGAATTTGGGGATGACTATTACCCAATTGTTCCAATACTTCCGCTTCCCGTTCAAACAAACCTTGGGCGATGGCGAGTTGTTGGGGACTTAAGTCACCAGACGGCTGGAACTGCTTGACAACACAATCGCGCATCGTTGGCGTATAGCGATCGCGTGCCAGAAATGCGGTACCAAAGCCACCTTGACCGAGTAACTTAGTGGGAAGATAGCGACCCACTAAAATCAGGGGCATCCCACAAGCCGTACAATACTTCTGTTGTGCCGTTTGCAGTGTCGCCTTGTCATCGAGATCGGCAAAAAAGTTTTGGGGGCGAGGACAGGCGGGACGAGTGCAGTAAATTTCCATTGTTCTGAACGCATTGGCACTAATAATTGTATCGCCCTCTTCGTTGAGGTTTTCCCTGGAAGGGCGGGTTTAGTGGAAATGTATCGATGATATCCTTTCTGGAGTGGTTTACACCTGCCCCTACCCCAGATTTAAGGTAGGGTTTGCTGCATAAGTTGTCACGCATTTAAATGGGGAATGGGTAGCGAGCAAGATGCTCACATTACAACGGTTTTGCAGGTGCGACATTCAGGTTTAAATGCCGAACAGTTTAAGAAATGTTAACAATTCTCAAACCCTTACTGTTGCCTGTTGCCTGTTGCCTAATCTCAACCGTTAACTTTAATGAAAGTCCGACTACTTAATACTATGTCAGAAATTGGTAACGAAAACGACAAAGATAATACTCTGTTGAACCAATGGCGTCAGAAAATCGAAATCGCCAATCGCAACAATATTTTTTGTCATTGTCGCCATTGCCGTGATGAATGGGTAGACTCCTGTTTAAATAGTGCCTGTAATCACTGCGGTAGCCACGATATTGAACGGATTCCCTGTTGGCAATTTCCAGATGGGTAAATAAAGGAACTAGGAATAATTTATATCGTTATTTGTCATTTGTCCTTCCCAGCTCCCCCAGCTCCCCCAGCTCCCTGCGCTGCACTAGGGCGATCGCAAAGTCCGAACCGTTAAAACTTGGGGTGGTGTTGCATCAGCCGGATAGATAAAATCCACCTCGACAAAACGGCGATCGCCTGGAGGCATTTTTAGCGTCAGCAACGGTTCTCCAGCTTGACCCCGATGTTGTACCAGATGAACCGAACGGGTACGGGCTAACCCCCGGTCATCGGTGTAGCGCAGTTGTACCGTACCCCGAAAGAAGACCTGGGAATCGGGAGGATTTAAGAAGTGCAATTCGTCGGTTTCTTCTTCTTCATCAGGTTTAAGTGGGGTTTGAATCGCCAAGGTTACGGTTTGTGAAGCATCTGTCCGGTTGACTAAAGGCAAGGTGAGGTGATACTGCACCCCATAATTGCCATGGGCGCGATGAGCGGTATCCGGATAACGGACTTTTAGAGGCGCACTCTGCACCTGATCAGTCCCTAAAGTGATAAACGGAACCGTACTTAAGGGATAGGAAAACGCTTGACCCGGTTGAGGAATACTCAGATTCGACGCACCCGGACGATCAACGACCTCAGTACGCCATTGAGAACCGACCGCCACACCTGCGACCCGACCATAGACAATCTTACCGTCCGTCTGGTTGGGTGGTGTGGGGATGCGATCGCGCGGTCCGGCTAAATTAGCTTTAAATAATAAATACCGCCATTCGTCAAGAGTTGGTGGACGATAGGGACGTACAGAGGCCCCCGCAGATTCTCGATTCACTTTGCGATCGGAATTCAGGGGGGCATACATGGCTAAACTTGCCATATAAACAGGTCGATTGGTTCGCAGACGCATCAACGTAGACCGGGAATTGCCTAACGCAATGGGTAAATTCAATACCATTTCGCTCTGTCGCGGCGGAATCACAATTTGAGAAGGAAACGAGGATTGATGCACACCACGCAAGACATCAGTCGCTACCCGTGAACCGGGACCCGAATAGACTAAGCCAAAGGGATTATCCATATAAGGCGGTAAATTGATAAACGGAGCATCCGGATTGGTTACATAACTCACCGCTTGCAAAATATCTAAGGTTACAGGTTGACTCCCTGCATTGTGAACCAGAATCCCTTGGTACATGGGTCGCCATTCCTCTGGCGTATTGGAGCGGGCGATATGATGAGCAAAGATATCAAAGCGTCCAGACAGCGGGAAATTTAAATGAGCGCCGGGACTCGCTTTTCCATAGGGGGGGAAGGTTGACAGTAAAATCCCCTCAGTTTGGATCACTTCCGGGCTATTGCTATTAAAGACAGGGATCTGATCCAGTTGTCCTGGTAGGGGTCGTATTTGCTGGGGTTGTACCACCAATTCCTGAGCCGGAGGAGGAGGTGGGGGTGCTGGGAGAACAGGGATAGCTTGAGCTAGCGAGAAATTGGTGAATAAAGACAGCATGAACGCAGGGGTTTTCCAACCTCACACACACAACAACAGTTCTCAGTTTCAGCGTTTCACTCCCGTCATCAGTAATAAACTGGTAACGATGGCGGAGTGGTTAAGTATAGACCGATACTCGAACTGTCGATTTATCATCCTACCGCTTGTTAGTGGTCAAAGCTATCGATACCAACGATGGCGGGTTTATACTGCTGGACATAGTTAATAAAAATGGGCAGAAAGTTTCTGATTTCTTTCTGCCACAGTTAGCCCGATGTACTACAGCTTATTCGGTTTGATTTTGAGTTGTTGAGAGTAGCTCGTAAAATTAGAGCCTGCAACACAATGCTTGTCTGGCTGATTAGGAGTCACTGCCCTTATTGCACAGAAGGTAGGTAAGCGCACCGCCAACCAAACCTCCTGCAAGGAAAGGAAACGCTCCCGTTAAAGCGATTCCTCCTACTGCGATGCCACCGCCAATTCCCGCTAATCCTGAAGTTATTCCGCTAACGGAAATTGTCGCACAAGCACCAGCACCAACAGTGGCTCCTGCTGCCAAAGCATCTTCTGTCTTCATGGATTGCTCCTTGCTAGACTTATCCTGATCATGTCCCACTCAAAATAAAATTGGGTTGATGAAACCCTTGAATTCTGTAAAGATTGTGGAAAAATACGATAAAGATCAGGCAGAAGGTTCCAAGGACTAAGTAGGGTCTGCTGCCGGGAGTCTTGTGGTGGGGAGAGGCAATAGGGAATAGGCATCAGAGAATATCCACATCAGACTGAGCTATTCGTTGACTCGGTGCAAGATTTGTAGCTAACAGTTTAGCACACTAAGTACGGAAGACCCCAGAATGTTAAGCTGACTGCCAAAGCTTAATTTTGCGATCGCTCCCCGCACTGACGAGAATATCCCCATGGGGACTAAAGGCTAAAGAACGAACGGGTTGAGAATGCCCTGATAACTTGGTTAATCGTTGACCATTTTGAATATCCCACAATTCAATCAGCGCCCCACTTCCACTGGCGAGAACTTGACTATCGGGACTAAATGCCAAAGCCGTCACACCTGGAGACTCTGGTGCAAACGTCCGTATTGATTTACCGGTTTGGGGATTCCAGAGGGTGATAGCGCCACTGCTACCACTGGCAAGCATCAGACCATCGGGGCTAAATTCTAGGCAGGTAATACTTGTTGATTGATTGGTAAACGTGATTAGCGGTTTACCATTGTGAGGATTCCACAGTTCAAGAGTGCCATTTAAACTACCCACGGCACAACTATGACCATCTGGGTTAAAGGCAATATGTCGGGCTGAATCTGAATTTCCGGCTAAAATACGCAGCAATTTGCCTGTCCGTACTGCCCAGAGTTTAATTTCCCAATCCCCGCTACTAATTAAAATCTGACCATTGGGACTAAAGACAATATCTCGCACCCGATCCGCACGACTCACCAAAGTATTAATCAGTTTTCCGGTACTGAGTGACCACAGTTTGATGGTTTTATCAAAACTGCCACTGGCTAAAATCTGACCATTGGGACTAATTGCCACACAGGTTACGCGGTGGCTATGTCCAGTTAGGTTATGCAAAGGTTTGCCCAGGCGTAATGCCCACAGTTTAATGCTTTTGTCATAACTACCACTGACTAACGTTTTACCATCTGGACTGATGGCAATGGAACGAATCGCATCCGTATGTCCCGAAAGAGTCCGGCGTAGTTTCACCTTTTCCCAGGGATGGGGTGAGGCGGAAATGGGCAATAACTGAGTAATCAGAGACATCAGTCCTTTGGCTTTAGACTGAGTAGGCGATCGCTTCTTGATCGGAATGGGTGCAGGCGGCGGTAAGTCAGGCTTGGGCGCAATAATGTCTTCAATACAACGGCGAATCATGGCTGGGGTTTGCGGTCGCTGACCAGGAAACGTCGCCATGAGATAATCAATTAAATCGGCTAATTCTTTACTAATTTGCGGCGCACTCTCTCGCCATTGCAATTTGCCCGTCCGGGGGTGAGACTCAAAATCGTTGGGGGATTTGCCTGTGAATAAATAGACAAAGGTGCGACCTAGGGCAAAAAAATCTGATTGCGCTACCGCTTTGCCCTCCATTTGTTCCGGTGGTGTATACCCACTAGAGATAATCACGGTGCCGGTTTCATCTTGTTTTTGCCGTTGTAAGTAGGTTTCGGTGATCTCCCGCACCGCCCCAAAGTCAATTAATGCCAGTTGCCCATTCGGTCGCAGGATAATATTGGAGGGCTTGATATCTCGATGGATTAGCTCTTGTTGGTGCAGTCGTTCTAAAATATCTACAAGTTGTTTCAACCATCTGATCGCCAGATCTTGATTGATCACCGATCGCTTCTGATGCGATCGCCACTGCTTCAACGTGATCCCCTCAATTTTCTCCATGATCAAGCAGTGCAGGGAAACATCTGTCCCCTGTGACCAGACAAAATAGCCGTCTGACTCAACTCTGGGAATACCCGGATGCTGAAGCCGACTTAAGACTGTAGCTTCGCGTTGGAAGAGGGATACCGCTTTTTCCTTGGCATCATCACCGTAAAACCGTTCCAGATTCAGGACTTTCAGGACTTTGGCAATTCCCTGATCATCGACTTCAAAGGTCTGACTAAACCCACCTTTACCGAGTTTTCGCAGGACTCGATAACGGTTTTGAAGCAACAGGTTGGGGTATATCATGAGGGGAGTTAGAAACAGTAATCTTGGCTACATCGCAGTATCACTTATCTCTTTTTGCGTCGCCATTTATACCAAAGCTCTCGGATCGGCTTACAATCTGCCTTCAATCGCTTCGAGCAAGTTAATCGTGTTAAGTCGTGCATATCCCACCACTTGGTCAGATGTTCCTTCTAGTATAGAAAGAATCGCTTTAAGTTGATCGTCGAGGTTATCTACGCCTTTTAACCCATACAATCGATCCCGGACGCGAGTAAGAATTAGACGAATTTGCAGCGTCTTCAGATCATCGGATACCTGTTCTTTGACTAAGGCATGACTCCTGAGTAGCCCCAGTTGACTGACGGATTTCGTTTGGCAAACGGTTAAAATATGCTGACAAACCTGTTCAATAAATTGATTAGTGGCATACTTCAACAAAGCCGGCTGAATGGTGAAAATCGCTTCATTGGCTTCGGCATTGGGTTCTTTTTCCAACAGCGATCGGCGTTTGAGCGATTCCAACGCGGCAAGAAGTTTCGATAAGGATGTGACCGAAAACTTCATTGCCTCTTTTAATTCCGAGATAGAAAGGGGCTGATTTTCCAGTGCCAACCAATAAATAATTTCCTGTTCTAAAGGAGATAAACGCTGGAATTGTTGATTAAAAACATTGGGAAGAATATCACCAATGATTAAGGTACTTTGCTCTAAAAATTCAGAAATATTTCCGTCAAATATTTCTTGGATCGTTGTCGCCATTATTTTTAAGGCTAACGGATTACCACGATAAAGTTGAATTAGGGCATCGGCGCTAGACTTTAAGGAGGAAAATCCTTTGGTTTCTAAAATTTGTTTGGCATCCTCCGCACTTAAGCCTTTGAGTTTGAGTTCGCGAACGGGGAGTTTTTCACCTGCTAATGAGGCAATTTCTATCGGTTTTTCCCGACTAATCAGCAGTAAGCAACTTTGATGGCGTTCTTCAGCCATGCGCCGAATCAGTTCTCCATAGTCTTGATACCCGTCTCGATAATGTCCGGCTAACCTGCCACTACTCATGATAGTTTCCACATCGTCGAGGAGCAACAAGCAGCGATGGCGTTGGCAGTAATCCATCAGTCGCGAAATTTGACCATTGACGGTATCGGGTAACTCTCGTTCCTTACCCTCGGATAAAAAGTCAATCACCTCAGTCAGGAGATCACCGAGGGGTGAAGCATGACGTAGCGATCGCCATATAACATATTCAAAGGACGATTGCACCTGTTCAGCTAACTTCGCCGCTAGGGTTGTTTTACCGATTCCCCCCATTCCCAGGAGTGCCACAATGCGACAGCGTTCTTTGACAATCCATTGGTCTAGCTGTTTCAGTTCCCCTGTGCGACCGTAAAAGATGGAGATGTCAATGGTTTCTCCCCAATCCTGGCGACTACGACTATTGGAGGGTGTCGTCTTGCCTTGATCGACAATTTCTTCCCAGTTGAGTCCTAAAACGTGACAATATGCTTTAAAAGCATGAGCGCTAATGGGTTGTCGTCCGGCTAAAAACCGCTTCCATGTCCCTTGGGAGAGTCCATTGGCATAAGGTCCGCCAGTATACCACGGTTTATCCGGTTCCAGTATTCGACTAGCCTCAAGCAAGCAGGTGTCGTCATCATCAAGACTCCAACTCCACCCCTTTTCATTTCTGGCTTGCTTGATTTTAGCGAGTCCCCATTGAGAGGCTTTAAGAGTCGGCACTGTCTCACCTTAGTTTTGCCATTTGTCAAGATCGATTTTAGTGCAATTTCTAGCGTTATGGATAAAAGCTTGCTGACTGGCACGCATTGAACGCACCCCAGCTAAATTAAAAATTCTAGCTGGGGATTCTTATGCTAGGCTTCAAAGGTGTCAAGTTAAGGCGGGTTCAGTGGACTGATAAATATGTGCGGCTTTGAGCATGTGATAGGTAATCAACAGTTGGGTTAGCGCTAAGGGATAACTCTGGAGTGTTTCCCCCGTTGTTCCCGTAACCTTACCAATATTGGGATCACCTTCTAATGTGCAGTATTTACCTAAGTAGGGAATTTCGCTACATAAAATCCGTTCTAATTCCCGCACCTGTTCCTCTGTCGCATGACCATCGATTTCCAGAACATCTACGGGTTTACCCATATCTCGGTCTAATTCTAGGCGAATGGCTGTACTCAGATGGGATTTACTGGGACTGAGGAGTCGGGTAAAGTCTGGATGGGGAATTGTCGGTCTCAGGACTAACCGTACATTCAGCATTAAATCACTCTGTTCTTCGGATAATTCGTCAGGGGGATAGAAACTGACAACAATATCTGACCACTTGCGCTGGGGACGGATAAATTCCTCCGAATCCATTTCCCGTTTTCTCAATTGTTCGAGTACCTGTTCCTCTGTATACCCTCGCTTGCGCGTATCCCGCTTAACTTTCCACTCACTCCGCAGCGATTCCGGTGGGGCTAAAAATACCTTGACATCGAAGCACTCACGCGCTAAACGAGTCGAATAACCGAGTAATCCTTCAACAATGACAAATCGGCGGGGTTGGATGTACTCCGGGGGTTCAAAGGTGCCAGTGTTATGGTTGTAAATCGGTTTGAGAATCGATTGTCCCGTTCGCAGCAGATTCAGGTGCTGCTGCATGATATCCAGATAGTTACAGTCGGGATGGAGGGCTGAAATCGATTTTTGCGCCCGTTGCTGGCGATCATAGCGATGGTAATCATCGGTACAGAGGATTGTGACTTCATCTTCGCCCAAGATTTGAGCAATTCCTCGTGTTAGCGTTGTTTTGCCAGCAGCGCTATCACCGACAATACCGAGGATAATAGGGCGATGAGTCATAATTCTTCGATGATTATAAAATTAGGGAACTCCTGATTTGTCTCATTTTAGGGGGAAGGGGTTGTTTTGTCATTTGTTAAAGAAAAGGGAACAGGGAACAGGGAAGCTAAGAGCGGTCTTATGTCTGTTATTGGGGAAGAGGTAATTGACAATATTCTCCCTCATCTCCCCCATCTCCCCCATCTCCCCCATATCCCCTGCACCTTATCCAGCCATCTGGGTGGCTATATCATCCGTCTTTGCCGCCATGATAAAGTCGTTTTTATGTAAGCTGGAGATGGCGTGAGTCCACCAGGTTACAGTGACTTTACCATATTCGGTTAAAATAGCGGGGTGATGTCCTTGTTCCTCGGCAATTTCACCCACACGGTTGGTAAAAGTGAGCGCTTCTTTGAAATCGGGAAATTTATAAGACCGTTCTAAGTGGGCTTCCCCTTCTGGCTGAATTAGGTTCCAGTCGGGGATTTCCGGTTTAAGTTGGGCGATCTCCTCTTGGCTAACGGGGGATGAATTCTTGGTGCAAGCTTCGCACTTTTGTTGGTTTAATTGAGCCATCGTGATTATCCTTGTGACTGCCATCACTTTCACATGCCCAACTTAGTCAGAACATCTATCTTAGGAGCAATGGCACGCTCCAGTCAGCCGTTTTGGATTGCCAAAACCCTTGATATACCGTAGGGTGGGCATTGCCCACCAGCCTTAA
The DNA here is from genome assembly GCF_040220555.1 of Coleofasciculus sp. C1-SOL-03. Classification (NCBI taxonomy): domain Bacteria; kingdom Bacillati; phylum Cyanobacteriota; class Cyanophyceae; order Coleofasciculales; family Coleofasciculaceae; genus Coleofasciculus; species Coleofasciculus sp. C1-SOL-03. Next base: position 35,027 of record NZ_JAVJUO010000024.1, on the reverse strand, counting down.
GTTAGTACCATTGAGGAGGAGTGGCGCTGACGTAAGATATGGTGTAAGCGCTGATGGCACGCTTCGTGCCAACTACTAACAAACTTAGCTGAGGTTAGCCAAAAATTTTAGAAAAGGGGGTGACACCCCTAAGATCAAAAATGATATAGTGTGATAGATAGATGCACCCTGATAATTGGGAGAGTCCTTTGAGTGGCTCTCTTTTTTATTGCTTTATGTCCCCTGAGAGTTGATATAATCGCTACTCGAAACAACTAGGGTAGAGGGGGACAAATCATGTCAGACTGGCAGGAAATTACAGGTGGCGTCACTGCACCGAAAGGATATCGCGCCTCTGGAATAGCGGCGGGACTTAAGCCTTCAGGACTGCCGGATTTGGCATTGATTGTGTCGGATGTGGAGGCGATCGCCGCCGGAGTCTTTACCCAGAATCAGGTTTGTGCTGCACCTGTTACCTATTGTCGCCAGCGTTTGCAAAAAAAAGCCAGCGCCCGTGCTATTTTAATTAACGCAGGTCAAGCGAATGCGGCAACCGGGGAAGCGGGATGGCAGGATGCAATGAACTCGGCGCAAGCATTAGCACAAGCCCTAACGATTGCTCCAGAGTCTGTACTACTAGGTTCGACGGGTGTGATTGGACAGCGTATTCGCATGGATGCTCTTCTCGCCGGAATTCCTCAATTGGTGGAAGGCTTATCAGAACTGGGTTCCAATGCTGCCGCCCAAGCGATTATTACTACAGATTTAGTGACAAAATCCATTGCCTTGGAAACCACGATTGACGATCGCCCCGTGCGGATTGGGGGGATTGCCAAGGGTTCAGGGATGATTCACCCAAATATGGCAACACTGCTGGCATTTATTACCTGTGATGCGGTGGTTTCCACGTCTTTGTGGCAAAAAATGTTAAGTCGGGCGGCGGATAAAAGCTTTAATCAAATTACCGTCGATGGAGATACCAGTACCAACGATACCCTGATTGCCTTGGCGAATGGTCAATCTCGCACCTCAGCGATTACGGAAATGGGACCCCATGCCGAAAAGCTAGAGGCGATGCTGACGGCGGTATGCCAACATTTAGCCAAGGCGATCGCACGGGATGGGGAAGGGGCGACGTGTTTGATGGAAGTACAAGTCACAGGCGCCCCTAATGATCAAGCAGCGCGTCAACTTGCCCGAACGATTGCGGGTTCATCCCTAGTCAAATCTGCCATATTTGGTCGTGATCCCAACTGGGGGAGAATAGCGGGTGCAGCGGGGCGTGCAGGTGTACCTTTTTCCCAGGAAGCCTTGCGGATTCAGATGGGGGATTTTGTGCTAATGGATAAAGGTCAACCTTTACCCTTTGACCGAGATGCAGCGAGTGCTTATTTGAAAAATGCCGCGACTGGGGCGTATTTGAAAGAGGATACGGTTTTAATTTCGGTGAGTATTGGCAATGAACCGGGTACGGGTAAGGCGTGGGGCTGTGATTTGAGTTATGACTATGTGAAAATTAATGCCGAGTATACGACGTGAGGGCGATGGTTCGGTTCAGGGGACGATGGTTCGGTTCCGTTCAGGGGGCGATTAAAATCGCTTCTACACAAACAAAGTCCGCCTGCGCGGACTGGGTTATAACGGGGATACTTAATCCGGATGTGGTATCAAACCCACCGGATTTTATCCTTGAACGAAGCAAAGGGCGGGTTCAAGAAATATGAGGTCTAATTTTACGCAGTTGTATCTCCATTGTGTTTGGGCAATCTGGGATAGATTACCTCTGATTACGCCCGATATTCAAGAGGCAGTTTATGCAGCAATTATTGGGGAATGCCAACAGCTAAAATGTACAGTTATTGCCTTGGGCGGTATTGAAGATCATGTACATCTATTAATAAGTTTTCCCCCTACACTAGCCGTTTCCGACTTAATCAAACAAGTTAAAGGAAGTTCTTCTCATTTAGTTACGCATGAAATCAATCCGGGGGACTTCTTCAAATGGCAAGGTAGCTACGGCGCATTCAGTGTTAGCCATGATAATCTTGACCAGGTAGCTAACTACATCAGAAATCAGCCGATTCACCATCGACAGAAATCAATAATTCCTACTTGGGAATTAATGGCTAACTGATTAATTAAATCATTTATAGTGGTTATAAATCGCGTTGATATGTAAAAAACTGCTTCTATTCGTTTCCGATAAAGTACAAGTTGTAAGTCCGCGAAGGCGGACTTTGTTTGTGTAGCTGCGAATTCCATTCGCCCAGCTTGTGTAATTGTTTCTTTGGCAACATAGAGTGGGATAAGCTGATTCGCGATCGCTCTACCACCACCCCTAAACCATCATGCTCAAAAAAATCGGCATCATCTGCTTAGCATTCCTGGTCGGAATTCTCATCTTTCCCCCGTTAACCTCCGCCCAATCCACCGCCGCTTTAGCCTCACGCCTCTCGCGCCTAGAAACCGAGAATTTCCAGTTGCGATCGCAAATCAACCGCATCGAGTCTCAGCTTGCTGCCTTAACTCGACAAGTTCCCAGTCCAAATCGCCCTCTCAACCCCCCAACGCTAGCACCATCAGTCCCCCCAGAACCCCACCGCGAGTCTTATAGCGCTACGCGCTGGGCAATGGGCAATGGGCAATAGGCAATAGTCAGGTCAGGGCGGGTTTTGCACAAACGTTATTATTTATAGCCAAACGAAAGTCCCTAAACCCGCCCCGACAAACTCTGCTTTTCCCACTCACTTTTTTGCCTGAATCACCTGCAAACTTCCCCCTGCATGGAGGTGCTGTTCACAGGATGAAAACCCCGTCTGCTTCAACAATCCCACCAAATCTGTCTCCAATAACTGCCAAGCTGTTTCTGTTTCAAATAACCAGAGAAACAGGGCGACTCCCGGCATAAATAAAACATTCGTCGGCTTGTGGAAATCCACCAGCGCGAACACACCCCCTGGTTTCAGCACCCGATGCACTTCCCGCAGAATTTGCTGTAACACTGACGGCGGCATCTCATGGAGTGCTACACTGGTATGCACAAGGTCAAACTGATTGTCCGAAAACGGCATATCCTCGGCAAAAGCTTCTATATACTTGGCTTGAGGTACATTCTTTTCGGCGCGTTGCAGCGATAAGGGTGAGACATCCAGCCCCGTGACATTCTGGGAATACTCCACCAGAAAGCGGGTCGCCTGACCCCCGCCGCAGCACAGGTCTAACACTGGGGTTTCTGAGTCAATTGTTAAGCCTTGCAAAGGCAGATGGTGAAATCGCCGTTCTCCACCCACGCTGGTGGCGGCTAGTCGGGAAATCGTGTCATAGAGCCACTGATACTTATAACTCAAGGGTCTTAATACGGTTGCCATGGTTCTGCTTAGGATCAACAATCTAGATTTTTTCCGGAAAACACAGACCATTACCAGCATATATTGTTAAAATCAGTAACAAATATGAAATATTTGGAATGCCGTGGTCGCTATGGGTCGTGTTGGGGTATTATTACTTAATTTAGGTGGACCGGATAATTTAGAGGATGTCCGCCCCTTTCTTTTTAATCTATTTGCCGATCCCGAAATTATTCGCCTGCCATTTTCGTGGATGCAAAAGCCATTGGCTTGGTTAATCTCGACAATGCGGGCAAAGAAGTCGCAAGAGAATTATCGCCAAATTGGTGGAGGTTCACCCCTGCGGCACATCACTGAAGCCCAAGCCCAAGCTTTACAGGAGAGGTTAAAGCATCAGGGGCAAGAGGCAAATATCTATGTAGGTATGCGTTACTGGCATCCCTTCACCGAAGAAGCGATCGCCCACGTTAAACGCGATCGCATTGAACACCTGGTTATTTTACCCCTATACCCACAATTTTCCATCAGTACCAGTGGTTCCAGTTTCCGGCTGCTGGAACAACTTTGGCAGGACGATGCTAAACTCAACCAAATCGAATACACGGTCATTCCCTCTTGGTATCAAGAACCGGGCTATCTGCAAGCCATGGCGGACTTAATTGACCAGGAACTGCAACAACGATTTGATCATCCTGACGCTGTTCATATATTCTTCAGCGCCCATGGTGTTCCTAGCAGCTATGTTACAGAAGCTGGAGATCCCTACCAGCAAGAGATTGAGCATTGCACGGCGCTAATTATGCAGACCCTCAACCGTCCTAACCCTCATACCTTGGCATATCAAAGCCGGGTAGGACCGGTGGAGTGGCTGCAACCCTATACTGAAGATGCACTGCAAGAGTTAGGGAATCAAGGCGTCAAAGACTTGCTAGTTGTCCCGATTAGCTTTGTCTCTGAACATATTGAAACCCTCCAAGAAGTTGATATTGAGTATCGGGAAATTGCCGAAGAAGCCGGCGTTGAGAACTTCCAGCGAGTTCCCGCCCTGAATACCCATCCCGTTTTTATTGAATCCCTCGCCACTTTAGTTGTAGAGGCTTTAAACACGCCGCCTCGAACATTTACCGAAGTTGTACGTCCCAGCAAAAAAGTTAAACTGTATCCCCAAGAACGTTGGGAATGGGGTATGACAACGGCGGCGGAAGTGTGGAATGGTCGTTTGGCGATGATTGGCTTTCTGGCGTTAGTCTTGGAGTTAATTAGTGGTCAGGGACCTCTCCATTTTGTGGGATTGTTATAAAACTAGAGTAAAGCGTGGCGCGTGGATGTGTAGGGGCGGGTTTCATGATTCTCCTATCTTTATTCACCCAGATGTGACTAAACCCGCCCTGACCAAGCCTTAATCACCGATTTGGTCTCAGTTAGTCCTGACGGCTGAGATCCTAAACTTTATCGTGTTTGCCACTAGACAAAATGACACCCCATTGGGATGTCTGTTTGCATGAAAAGAAACTGAGAAATGGCTTAGCGGACTCTCCGCTTACGCCGTCTAGCCACCGCTTTGCGCTTTTTCTTTTCAATCGGCGTCTCATAGTGACGCAAGCGCTTCATATCTGCAAAAATTCCCGCTTTAGACACTTGCCGCTTAAATCGGCGCAGTGCTGACTCAATTCCTTCATTTTCGCCTACAACCACTTGGGTCATACGATATCCTCCTTCTAGCGTACAGTACATAATGGATGATGATCATCATCCAATTCAATCTCTAACAAAATTAGCGTATTAAAACCCGCAGCGATGCTCATCTTTATGGAACCTCGCTGAGGCTACACTACCTCGACCAATGAGTAATTCCAAGTTAACTTGGACGGCTTCACTCATGAAATTAAAACAAAAACTTGAACCGTCTTGACAATTATTGGTTGCGACTGACTAACCTTGATAAGCATCAATTTAGTCATTTCAGAGGCGATGAGCATCGCTGCATGCAGTTATCTGAATAGTTCCATAGTAACGATTAATTTGTATGGAAACAAGCCTGTCCCCTTATCCGGTGAGACAGAACTGACCTGGGCTTGCCATCACCCCCAGATTACAACTTCGCGATCGCACTGTCAATCAACGTCACCCCCTGTTCCACAGTATCAATGCGACTAAGCTGATCTCGCCAGTCGCTGGCTCCCACAAAGCCCTTAGTATACCATGCCAAATGTTTTCTGGCTTGCTGAACGCCGCGATCGCCTTTATATTCCCATAAAGCCTGTAGATGTTCCTTAGCACAGGTTAGCCGTTCCACTGTTGTCGGTGGTGTGCGCTGTTTCCCCGTTTTCAGGAAATAGTCAATTTCTCCCACCAAAAACGGATAGCCCAATGTTCCTCGCGAACACATCACCCCATCCGCCCCCGTCTGTTCCAAGCATTTCACGGCTGACTCAACTGAAAAAATATCGCCATTGGCAATCACCGGAATCGACAAAACCTGCTTCACCTTACCAATCCACTCCCACTTCGCCTCCCCCTTATACCCCTGGGCGCGGGTACGGGCGTGTAAGGTTAGCATTTGCGCCCCCGCTTCCTGCATCCGCTGGGCAAAATCGAGGATATTAATCTCATCATCACTCCAACCAATCCGCGTCTTCACCGTAACCGGAACAGACACCGCCTCCACCACCGCCCGGACAATCGCCACCGCCGTTTCTGGTTCTCGCAGTAACGATGAACCCCCTCCCTTTTTCGTAATTTTATTCACCGGACATCCCATATTAATATCCACCGTATCCGCGCCTTCCGCCACCGCTTTTTGGGCGGCTTCTCCCAGGAAATCGGGGCGACAGTCAAATAACTGGATACTAATCGGCTTTTCATTGGGATCAACGTCCATGATTTTGGATAAACCCTTAACATGATGCAATCCGGCTGCATGCACCATCTCCGTATACATCATCGACTCTGGCGCATAGCGGCGCACCAAGCGACGGAAAACCAAATCTGTCACCCCAGACAGAGGAGACTGGAGAACCCGACTCTTAACTTCAAACGAACCAATTTTCAGAGGAGTTGCTAATCGCTGGTGTAATTGAGAGCAAAAAACAGTCATACAGGGAAGTATGCACGGTATTGGTACGCCATATTAACAAATAGTAAATTTACGCTTAGTGTGGGCAGGCAAAAGCATGCCCTCGAACGAAGTGAAGGGTTCCGCCCACACGCTGCGAACGCCAGTGACACTCAGTACTCTTTGGGAGCTGAGTCAAACCTAGTACAAGAAGGCAGAAGTCCGAAGCCTCCATGGCAGAAGGCTATAAGGAACATAATGTAGCTGCTTTTAAGGAGCTTGTTAACTGGTTAGTATTTGAAGCCGCGCTGCACTAGCATAAGAATCCCCACTCAGAATCTTCGATTGGAGTGGGGTGCGTTCAATCCGTAAGGTTAAACGCACTGTATCCATTAACCATTGAGGAACGCGCCAACTTAAGAGCGATCGCTTAATTAAATCAATGACAACGGCTTCATTGAGGCTAGAGGCATCCTCATCCCATAATACCCGCACCACACGCCCCTTACGCACCGGAAACTCAAACACAAGTTCACCACAGTATCCCGATGGTAAAATAACTTGTTGCAGGTGTTGCGTGAGTAGAGTGGCACTTGACTTTTCTAACCCCGTAACGCTGAGAACTTGTAGGTTGGTAATGGTTGTATCCGGAACCGGGGGAGAAGGGGTAGGGGGGATCTCAACCTCAGTACAGCTAAGGAGTGGTGGCTGGGTGGAATCGCCCACCATAGGCGAGGAAACGCCATTCGACGTGAATGAGGGGGGCAAACCCGAATTGCCTCGCGATCGCCTGAATTTGAGTCCGAGGAAACGCATGGGAGATTGATCAAAGAGTCCTTCGTATGATACCCCTTCTGGCATCTCCACGGGGACAGAGACACAAATTCCTTTCCCTTGGGAATCCGTGCGGATTTGTTCACTAACCGCCACAAACGCTGTATAGGGTGCTAAAATCTGATAGGTTAAAGCCGTCTCGATAATTGCCTCAACCTGTGCCTTCTTTTCACAGTGCCACATTTGATGCATCAGATCCTTGATTCGCGCCCGCCCCCACAACTGCGCGATCGCACAATTTCCATCTGAATCAAATCTCAGGTGAAAGTCCTGTTGATAACGTTTCCCCCCAGTTACGGTTCCGGTAATTTTCAGGATACCCGTTTGTTCGGGATTCATTGGAGAAATGCGCCCAAATAAAACTAAGGGTTGTTGGGTAAACAAATCGGGGGGAGTTGTCGGATAAATCATCGCCTCTCCCTCTCCTTGCCACTCCACATTTATATTCGTAAGAACGGGATTATTGATGTGGCGTAAGAATTCTTCAGTGACTTTCTGATTTGATTCATCCTGACGTACAATTCGCGATGTTCCTCGCCCTAATTCTGCAATCCGATTTAAGAGAAATCGATTCGGTGAACTGCCAACCCCAAAACTATATAAACGATTTCCGGGTTTGAGATACTGTTTTACCTCTGCCAGAATTTCTGATTCATTGCCAATGTAGCCGTCAGTGAGTAAAACAATACTGCGTAACCGTCCTTCGGGTGCAGCGGGGAAATTTAAGACAGCGCGAATTCCATTGAGTAAATAAGTGCCGCCATTTGCCTTTAATTGATTGATGTAGGTGAGGGCTTTAATCCGATTTTGGGGTGTATTGGCTAAAGGTTGGGCAGACAGTTGGGTTGTGATATCAGAAAAATCCAGAATCGTAAACGTATCCTGCGGATTCAAACCCTGGATAAATCGGCGCATCAGTTCCTGGGATTTGCGGAAGGGGTCACCTTTTTGAGATCCTGAAGTATCGATGAGAAAAACTACATCTTTGGGGACAATTTCATGATCGGAATAATCCACCGCCGGAATCAAATAGAGGGCAAAATGACCGCCGCGTGGATCTGATTGCGTCAGTACCGTCGCCTGAGTGCGATCGCCTGAGACTTGATAACGTAAAATCAGATCTTTGTTGGGAATGGTGTCCCCTTCCCCCAGGAGTACGCGCACCTCTGTTTCCTCATGTTCCACTTTGATCTGGTGCGAGGGAGAATTAATGTTGGAAATGGGAACCCCAGCGTCAATTTCCACCGTGATTTGAATATCATGTCCGGAACGGGTACTGGGTGGGATAATTGTAGGCATAATCCGTGACGCATCCGCCACGCGATCGCTATCCCCCGTCTCATCAATGGGAATCCCTGGACAAAATCGGGGTCCTACCACCATCGGAAACACGAATTCGCACTCACCGCCACTAAATTTCAGCGTATCAGTATAGCGAATCGTGACATCAATTCGTTCTCCGGGTTTAATATTGGCTAAAGATTGGGTAAAAATATTATCCCGTTCTTGTTCTAATAATCCAGCCGTTCGTCCCTCTTGGCGGGCTTGTTCATAAATTAGCTGCGCCTCTTCCCGTTTTTTAATCCCTCCTTTAATTATGCGATCGCCCAATTTTATTTCCATCTCATCCACCACCGCCGCATCGGGCAAAGGGAAGATATAGATGGCTTCTAAGGGTTCCCGGAAGGAATTTTCAAAGGTTTGGGTTACTTCGACGCGGGATAAATTACCCGCCACTTTAGCCAGCACTTGCGTATGCTTCAAAGGAAAAACCAAAGCGTGTTCCCCCGTTTTGGTGTATAGTCCACCAAGGGGTTTATGAGAGCGGAGCGTTGTATTCATCACCATGAGTACATCTTTCACCAATGAGGGGCATCTATAATCAATGCTACTGTTGAATTTTGGCGTTTCAGGAGTAGTTGACCCCTTATGCTAGCGTTAGTGATTTTCGTACATCCAGGGAAAATCAACAAATATAAAGGATGAGGAGTATAGCGATTTGACGCCTTCAATGGTGGGATAGGAGCCGTTACAGGCGTTTATCGGCAACGAAATAATAAAAAAAGCTAAAGCTACGCCGAGATCTCTATCTCAGGGATGAGAATGGAGCAACTGTCACACGCGATCGCGTGTCCGATAGGACGTAAGCACGTATCGCTTTCCCCTTCCTCTTGCTCCCATAAGACTGCTTGACAGCGTGATCAGTTTATATCACGCAGCAGAAGGGTTATACAATAAGACGCGAGCCCCTTTTTTAACTGGAGAGTTACTTCCGCTGCGCTGGTCTAGCCTGATAGTGTAGCTTTCCCTAAAATATAGCTTTAGCCATTGAGTCTACTATGAACAGGATCACGATTCAAAACTTTGATGATGACCTAAAAAAACGCCTCCAAAAGCGAGCTGAATATTCGGGACGTTCTGTTGAAGAAGAAGCCAAAGAAATCCTCCGCGCTGTCTTAACAGAACAAGTTCCTAAACCCTTAAATTTAGCTTTGGCTATCGAGCGACGTTTTGCCCATTTTGGCGATTTTAAACTGCCGATAATTTCTAGGGAACCCTTACGCGAACCTCCTAATTTTGACGAGTTGTAGAGACGTTGCATGCAACGTCTCTACTAAATGATGTGTCCTAACCGCTATCGCGGTTGCTATAAATGATAGTCCTTGATACAAATGTTGGGATGTGGGATTGCAATTATTAATCCTTGGGAATCTGACTGAACTAAACACAGGTAACATAGATAACGATCGCTAACCGTTCTAAACAATCAAGTAAAAATACTCAGTTGACTAAGGGGTCACAGCAAGACGACGCGAACTTTTTCTGGACATATCTCCTTACTGTCATTAGTTTGTGCTTATTGAGAATTTAAACATATATATAAGGACTTACGCACAGCCTCTATTCGTAGGGTGTGTTAGCGCAGCGTAACGCACCGAAAGCCCCCATAAGTGGTGTCGCTGCGTAAGTCCTGATATAGAGAAGTATAGCGGTTTGACGCCTTCAAGGGCGGGATAGGAGACGTCCCATCTGACGCAGAATCGCTTATCCTTAGAATCAGAATAATCCAATTTCCTCAAACCGAAACCGATGAGTCTGGTCATACCGAATGACATCCTCCAAGCCACCAAGATGACTAAGGATGAACTAAAGCTAGAGATTGCCATCATGCTGTACAAACAAGAAAAAATCAGCAGTGGCAAAGTCCGCGCCTGGACTGGACTGACCGTAATTGAGTTCCAACACGAATTAGGGAAACGAGGACTTTGCATCAACTATGATGTAGAAGATTTTCAGTTGGATATTCAAACCTTGCAGTCAATGGGCTTACTATGATTGTTGTCAGTGATACTTCACCCATCACCAATCTGGCAGCAATTGGTCAGCTCGATTTATTGCGGCAACTCTATAAAACCATCATTATTCCGCAAGCTGTTTATGATGAAATGGTGGCAGTGAATAAAATTGTTCCTGGTGCAGTTGAAGTACAGTCTCTATCTTGGATTCAGACTAAGACAGTCGCTGATGTTCAAAGAGTGACAGATATTCAAACTAGCCAGAACAATATTGATTTGGGTGAAGCCGAAGCAATCATTTTGGCGCTGGAATTGAAAGCTAACTTACTCCTGATGGATGAGCGGCGTGGTAGAGCGTTGGCAACTCATTATGGACTCAATGTAACTGGATTGTTAGGCGTTCTACTACAAGCTAAACAAAATGGTTTCATTCCCACGGTTAAACCTCTGATAGATCGGTTGATGGGGGAGTTGGATTTTCGGGTAAGTAGTCAGTTGTATGCAACAATTCTACAAGCGGCGGGTGAGTAGCTAACTTGGCTCAGAATGACACGTTAGAACACAATTTGGCATAAAGTGTGTTTTGTAGACCAATGAATCTGGTGGGCTATATCCGCGACGAAATAATAAAAAAAGCTAAAGCTATGCTGAGATCTCTATCTCAGGGATGAGAATGGATTGGAAAGAGTTAGTAGTTTTTACCTATAACTACGATGGCTGCGCCTTTAGGCTTACAGGGTTGTCTGCTAATGCTCCCCCTAGTTTTGCTCATGACAGGGAGTGGGTTCAGGGCTACCGCTAATCCTGATCATGCTTTGACCTCAGCGACTGGGTTAGGTGAGGTAGAAATGCAACGTCTGAGTGATCCAGTTGTGCAGCTATCCGCTCCAAACAGTGAAGCAGAAGCCTCTTCGCCAGCGGCTTCAGCTTGTCCAGATACCCATGAGTTTCACCAGCAACATTCTGCGATCGCGTTTCCAGCCGAACATATTCCAGCGCTGACGATTAAGGTGATCGGCAACACAGTTTTTAGTCGTGAGGAACTGATGGATGCGGTTAGGGAAGTGACTGAACCCTTAGAGAAGCGATATGTCACGGTAAGATTCTTGCTGACAGCACCGGAAAAATACACCCAACGAGAAGAGTTTGATGATCTGAACAACGTTCTGGAAAATTTACCGGATAACATTGCTGGAGCCATTACTGATCTTTATCTCACAAAGGGTTACATTAATTCTCAAGCAGAAGTTTCCAGCTTTGAGAATGGGGTTGTGGCAATTTGTGCGATTGAGGGAAGTTTAGATCAGATTCAGATAGTTGAAATAATTGATGCGGAGGAGAATGGAAGCCGCCAGATTACGGACAGTGAAAACCAAGAAGAAAATAAAGCGGTTCAAAAAGTTGAAGTAACAGGACGATGGGCATCTTATATCCGCGATCGCATTCAATTGGGTGCAGGGACTCCCCTGAATACGGCTGAACTGGAAGACCAACTGAGATTACTACGTGACGATCCCATTATCGGGGGTATAGAAGCCAGCTTACTAGAAACCGGGGAAACAGGGCAAACTAATCTCGATGTTCGCTTCACTAAAGCGAATCCCTTTGAGGGTAGTGTACGTGCTGATAACTTTTCACCGCCGAGTGTTGGTTCTGAACGATTGGGCGTTGAGTTAAGCCATCGTAACTTAGCGGTTGTTGGAGATAAAATTTCCTTTTACCGTGCGGCGACATTGGGCGCTGATGTGGTTGATTTGGGCTATCAACTGCCACTCAATTCAATGAACGGTACACTGAGACTGAGAATAGCACCCAATAGAAATGATATTATTCAGTCAGAGTTTGATGACTTTGATATTCGAGGAGAAACGGATCTATATGAAATCGTTTATCGTCAACCGTTGATACGCAAGCCTCGTGAAGAGTTTGCCTTATCCTTGGGTTTTACTTTCCAAGAGGGTCAGACGTTTATTTTCGATTCGTTAGGGATTCCCTTTGGCATTGGTCCGGATGAGGATGGGGTCAGTCGCACGAGTGTGATTCAGTTTGGACAAGAGTATCTGCGTCGTTCATCGCGGGGCGCGTGGTTTTTGGGTTCACAGTTTAGTTTTGGGACGGGTTTCTTTGATGCAACGACAAATGAGGGGGAGGTTCCGGATGGACAGTTCTTGAGTTGGTTGGGTCAAGTGCAACGGGTGCAACGAATCGGTGGGAATCACTTGTTGGTTGTTCAGGCTGAATTACAACTGACACCGGGTAGTTTATTACCCGCTCAACAGTTTGTAATGGGTGGAGGTCAATCGGTGCGAGGTTATCGGCAGAATGTGCGTTCTGGGGATAATGGGTTTCGCTTATCAATTGAAGATAGAATTACTCTTGAACGCAATCAAACTGGTGTTTCTACCTTACTACTAGCTCCCTTTTTTGATGCAGGGATTGTCTGGAATCATCCTGATAATCCGAATGAGTTACCATTAGATCGTTTCTTAGCTGGTCTGGGTTTGGGATTAATTGTGGAGCCAGAGTCGCAATTGAGCTTTCGTTTCGACTGGGGCATTCCTTTAAATTTGCTAGATGACCGGGGTGATAATTTCCAGGATATTGGATACTACTTTAGTGTTAACTATCGTTTTTAGGAGTTGCTTATTAGTTACATTTAATATTTTAGAGCTACCTATATCTTCTTAAAATACAGTTTTACAGAGTTGATTTATGCTACGCCAAAACTAATCAAAGAAAATGATGTTTACTTCATTAGATGAAGCAATAGAAAACTATAGAATTAGGCTAGAGGCACTTGAAAAAGCGTCTAAATACTCAAGAAAACAAATAAATGTTGCAATTCTATATACTCGATTAAAACGCTGGTATAAGGCACTCAATGTAGATGTTCGTAGAGCTTCATACAAAACATTTTTTGCCGTCATATTCACGTACCTTAGATATTTACCTACAGCCCTAAAAGCAAATGTTCATCAGCCATCAGATAAGCAAAAGCGAGTGATAAATGTCTTAATTGCTCGTGATGCCGTTGAAGCTGTCCAACTTGAGAAAAACCAGGATTTCCCCGATACTTTACTCACTCTGATTGACCTAGACAAGCGCTTGAGAGAACAGGCAAAGTTTATTGCCCAAACCATCGATTTAACTGAATGGCGTAAAAGCCTGAAGCTTCCACCTAAGGCATGGTGGTGGTTTTTCCCTCCTCCTGTCCATCCACAGGATCGTTTTGATTGGTTGTGGAGTGGATTATCTGTCTTATTCTTCACGGCTTCTCTTGGGCTTTTGGTAAATATTTCCTCCCGTGTTTTAACAGGCGGACCTGATTTATTTGGAGCATTGGCAATTAGTGTTCAGAGTGTGTTGACACTTTTGGCAGCTAAAGGCGCACTCACCCAATCAGGTAAGGAAGGAATAAAACAGTTTCTCGAAAACTGTAATCTACCTAAGCATTGGTGGCAAGAGATTAAATTGGGTTTAGCATTATTAGCCTGTGTAATTTTAGGAACTATCTACTGGGTGTTGCCTAGATTCGCCGCGCCTTACCGTCAACACGGATATCAAGAATACCAAGCTGGTCGTTTAGCGAGTGCTGAGTCAGATTACAAACGCGCTCTGGCACTGAATCCAGATGACGCAAAAACACATTTCTATCTGGGTTTGCTTTACGAAGAATTACAAGATTTTAAGCGTGCCAGTACAGAATATGAATATGCTATACAAGGTGATTACAAAACAGCTTTTAACAACTTAGCTCGCTTGTATATTCTCAAAAAAGATTATGCTAATGCTGGTGTCCTTCTAATACAGCTTGGGAAAAAGCCAATCGAAAATAAGCGCTTGGAGTACACCTTGTACAAGAACTTTGGCTGGTTGTTTTTAGAAAAGAATGATCTCACTCTTGCTAAGGAATATCTAAATATAGCAATTTATCTGGCTGATCAGTCGCCCCGAAGTCTTGATGAACGCCCAGGTTCTGCCCATTGTTTACTAGCACAGGTGCTAAATAAGGAAAATGATAATACTAAGGCAGAACAAAAACAATGGGAATACTGTAATAAATACACTTCTGGAGAATTTCCTGAGGAATTTATCTGGTTGGCAATGGCTAAGGAACGACTGCGAGAACTTAAAACTGTTCAGGTTAAATAGGAGAAATAAAGCTATGACATAACTCCATGTAAAAAAATCTGGACTTTATTACGACGTATCTACCCTGAGAAACATCATGAACCATAAAATACCTGTCGCGATTGCTGTTACTCTGATACAAACAACAGCGCTCGGATTCACTGCTATTTCATCCACCCCTGAGATAAAACTGATTGAGGCTCAAGGCGAAGTAACTCTCCTCCGGGGAGATGCGGAGACATCAATCAAACCAGGGGAAGTACTTCAGCCCGGTGATATTCTAATACCCTCGTCAATCGTGAGGATTCGCTGCCCTAATGGGGCTAAACCACTATTACCTGCCAATGTATCATCGGGCGTAAACAGCACTTGCCACCTATCTAACAAACCAGATGAGCGTATTACAGTTATTAGATATAGACTGGGTGGAAGTAATTCAGAAATTCCATACATACTTAGTCCTCGCATGACTTATCTGCTCAATGAAAGACCAACTTTTCATTGGAATGAAGTACCGGGAACAAACAGCTATACCGTAAAAGTATTAGGACCAGCAGGGTTCGTAAAGTGGGAACAAGAAAAAATTACCTCTACGGAGCTAAAGTATCCTAATGATGCCCCTTCTTTGACAGAGGGAGTTCAATATTTGCTGACTGTTATAACAGAACATGGCAGATCCTCACGTGAAGATGATGGTTCTGGAGGCAGTTTAGGTTTTGAAATCCTTCCAGAAAATAAGCGGAAAAAAATACTCAATAAAGTAGTAGAAATTAACAATTCAAACTGGACGGATGAAAATAAGGCACTTGCCCTAGCTGAAGTTTACAGTGCTGAAGATTTAATAACTGATGCGATTAAAGAACTCAGACAACTAGAAGGAGCCAAAACACCATTTGTGTACAGCAGACTGGGGAAACTCTATGCAGAATCCGGACTCAACTTGCTAGCTGAGGATTACTATTCCAAGGCAATAGAGCGCTTTGACCCTATCGAGCATAGCTACTATCTAACAGAATCAAAAGCTGGCTTAGCAGGAGTCAAGCTCATTCTAGGCAAGCAAGAGGAGGCAGAACAACTAGAAACCCAAGCAAAATCTGGATATGAAGTTTTGGGAGAGAGTGAAAGCGCCAAAGATCTAGAAATCACACTGACAGAATTGAGAAAAGAATTAAGAAAGCAAGGGGAAAATAATGGTCAGTCTAATCCAAAAGAGAGTGTTATTATAATTACACCGCGAAACAATTAATTGACTGCAAGATTTTACTGCCAAACTACTATTACCAAGGATTGCCAATCACTGTGAAACCACTCCAGTAGTAAGGATGAGTAAATTCTTGATCTTTTAGATTCCTCAGCAACTTAGAGGGTAGAGGATAGCTACTACTCCTCGTTACGATTTGACCTCCCTCCAATCGCACTTCACCTCGGCTCATCGCTAGCTGAGCTTGTTGTAATGCTTTAGCCTTAATCGGAATTTCAGTTTCTCCCATTTTCTCGTAGAAGGAGATCATGAGCGCCAGTGTACCAAGATCACTGACAGCCCATAAACTTCCCAAGGCTGACTTGACACCAGTCCGTTTAGCAAACCCAGCAAATCCTAATTCTGACTCTGAGTCACCCATCACCGTGCGACAAGCACTTAACACCAACAGTTCAACTAATGGGTCATTTAAATTTAGCTGACTGAGTTGATCAAATGTTAGCTTTTTACTATTACCCAAGCGAATGTATGAATTAACAGGATCTCCCGGTTGGAAGTTGGCATGAGTTGCCAAGTGAACAATACGAAATTCTGGCGTGCGCTCCTTGGTTAGATTTTCTAGGTTGAAGTCGTCGTTGAGAAACTCTTTCCCTGACCAAATTTGTTGAGTAATTACACTTAGTTCTACAGGGACTGCTGGTAACGATTCTTCTCCAGTTGTAAAGTTTTCAGCCCCCATAGCTAAAACTTGAAAGTCCTGAATATTGACATAGCGAGTATCAGTAAGGCTTAGGCTAGGCATTAAACCCACGCTATACTTGTTTAAAATTGACAATCCTTCTTTATCGTAAAGTGTTGCTAAAGGTAGCGATCTAAGACCACTATCCATGATGAAAACTAGGTTCTCAATTTGTTGATTTTGTAAATCTGGCTCGATGGATTCAATTAACCACTGATATATTTTTTGAGCTAGTTCTATGTAGTCATTTTTCTGATTTTGATTGTTGGAAACAAGCCCCTGAAATTGACTAACTGTTTCGAGAATATCACTGACCGAGACTTCTGCTATTCGTTTCCGAATTGGTTTTCCGTTAGCTGTTACTACAACTATTCGTAACTGATCTTCAACTTCAGGGCGAAGATTGCGCCTAATCTTACTCTGAGCTGTTGTATCCACCACTAATCCTTGCTCGTTGAACTCCCACACCTCCAGCTCAGAGGAAAGCTCTGATGACTGACTTTGGTATTGAAGTAGCGGATTCATTGGAGCAAAAAATACATAAATCAGTGCTGATTTAACTCCTGTTTGCTCCTCAATCGCCCGGAGTTCTTCCTGAGCATCCTCTAGTGTTTTAATTGGAGTCCCCGACTGCCCTAGATACTGCTCA
The DNA here is from genome assembly GCF_040220555.1 of Coleofasciculus sp. C1-SOL-03. Classification (NCBI taxonomy): domain Bacteria; kingdom Bacillati; phylum Cyanobacteriota; class Cyanophyceae; order Coleofasciculales; family Coleofasciculaceae; genus Coleofasciculus; species Coleofasciculus sp. C1-SOL-03. The sequence continues at coordinate 17,796 of NZ_JAVJUO010000024.1, read as the reverse complement.
AACTCACTGGTAAACAATTCCTCTAGTTCAAAAACCAACTCTGGAAGAGGATTACTCGCCCTCAGATTGCTGATTTCAAGATTACAGTCAGGTGGACAATTGCCAGATATAAAAGAGTTGTCTTGAGGTGAAATCAAAGCGTTATCTTGAGTAACGAAATCAATATCACTAGGAGAAATACCTTGGCTGACAACATTTGGGAAAGACTGTGGTGGCAAAATCACAGAAGGTAGCGGCGAGAAAACAAAAGAGTTATTTTGAGCAATGATCTGAATATCGTTTGGCGGAGTCCCCTGGCTATAAGAATCTGAAAAAGACTGTGGTGGCACAATTGAATTATCAGTGCCAGTAGTAATAGCTCCAGCAGTTCCGTTTAAAGAGGCATTTCCTACATCAAAGGAAATACCAACACCACCTCCATGTCGAATGATGACCTGACCTCCTGTACTCCCAGCAGCAGTAGAAATGCTGGCATCTATATCATTCTGATCTGTAAACGTGCCTGTGGCGCTGAAAAATCCTTTGGCGGTAATGTCAACATCACCCCCTGTGTCGCTGTCCCCCCCTTGAGCATTGATAGAGGTAACTTGAACATTTCCTTGAGCATCAAGGGTTACGTTTCCACCGTTACCAGCACTCCCGTTGCTTGCTGAACTGGTATCAATCTGTGTCGTATTAATGTCATCCCCGGCCGAAAGTGCGATCGCTCCCCCATTCCCACTTACTGAACTGGTATCAATCTGTGCCGTGTTAATGTCATCCCCCGCCGAAAGTGCGATCGCTCCCCCATTCCCACTGACTGCACTGGCATCAATCTGTGCCGTATCGATATCACCAGCACTAGAAAATGAGATGGTTCCCCCATCTCCAGAATCCGAACTGGTATCTATCTGTTCCGTTTTAATCTCACCAGCACCAGACAAAGTGACAGTTCCCCCATCTCCAGAATCCGAACTGGCATCTATCTGTGCCGTGTTAATCTCACTAACACCAGAAAGTGACAACGAGAGAGTAACCTGTCCCGAATCAGTATCAACAGTAACCTCATCAGCACTAGAAAAAGAGACAGTTCCCCCATTTCCCGAAACCGAACTCGCATCTATCTGTTCCGTGCTAATCTCACCAACACTAAACAAAGAGACAGTTCCCCCATTTCCCGAAACCGAACTGACATCTATCTGTTGCGTACTAATGTCATCAGGGGGAGAAAATGAGAACGTCATCTGTCCCGTATCAGTCCCATCAGCAATATCAACAAAACCGGAAAAAGAGACAGTTCCCCCATTTCCGGAAACCGAACTGGCATCTATCTGTGCCGTATTAATATCACTCGCACCCGAAAAAGAGATAGTCCCTCCATCTCCAGAGGTCGCACTCGCCTTAATTTCAGCCGTGTTAATCTCATCAGCAGCCGAAAGTGCGATCGCACCCCCGTTACCATCCGTTGAAAAAGCCCAAATTTCTCCTGAACGGGTATCAATCGAACCATTCGTACTGGTTAGAGAAATCTGACCCCCATTTCCTGTGTTGGTGCTAGAAATCAGTGTTCCCTCACCGTTTTGACCCAAAAGACCTGTAGTTGTGATATTACCTCCCGCTTGCAGGGTTATAGATCCAGCATCCCCTGTCGGATTAACGTAACTACCGATAGACTTAACCGTAATGTTGCCCCCAGCTTGTAACGCGACAGAACCTCCCCTACCATCAGGCGTTACAGATAAGATATCTCCAGAACTCGTATTAATAGAACCATTCGTACTGATCAGGGAAATATCACCCCCATTGCCGCTACCATTAACACTAACCGACGCATTGATACTGGCGTCCGCTATATCAGCAACGCCTGCTGAGATATTTTCCGGATCGACGAGTTCCACGAGAAAATTCTCTATCGTTGTGATATCCCCCGCCGCTTGCAACGTTACAGAACCAGCATTCCCTGTATTCACACTGGTATCAATACCATCAAACACAATTCCGCCCGTTGTCGCAGTTAACTCGACCGAACCACCCGCTGTCGTTAGGCGTGAATTAATCTGAATATCTCGACCCGCCTCAAAGCGAATCGTCTCACCAAACGTCTGATTGGTGAAATTCAAAGTCGTCCCAGCCTGGGCAATAATATCTTGCTGTGCTTGCAGAAGAATATTACCCGTCAAAGCCGTCAATGCTGTGTCATCAATTTGAAAATCAACCCCATCCCCACCATCATCAAAGAGAATTTGTTCGTCTACGCCAGGAGAAATCTCTCCATTATCATCAGCCACCTCATCATCCGGCTCAATAATAATATCTCTAGGGTCGAGTAAAATAGTCCCATCTTGACCATTTGCCGCCGACACATCCACATAACCACTAAAGGCTAATGCGTCTTTTCCCGACACCTCAACAAAACCACCATCCCCAGAAATACTCCCCCCACCAGTGCTAATATTGCCATTAAACCCAGTAGCGTCATCCGCCCAAACAATTACCTGTCCCCCATTCCCCTCAACCAGCGCATCTGCATTAATCCTGGAATCAGCACTAACCAACGTCCGCAACGCATTCGGTATCGTACCCTGACCTTGATAATCCCCTCCGACTCTCACCAATCCACCGCCGTTCGTACCCGAAGCATCCACCGTAGCCCCGAATACACCAACGCGCTGACCTAAAATATTCACCTCACCGCCAACTTTACCCACACCCAGATTAGAGACATCCAGCCTACCAGACGCGATCGCACTTCCTTCAGTTGTTGGTATCCTTGTCCCAGAATCCCCTAACTGCACCGTACCATCCGCACCCGTCGTCAATCCCGTCTCCATCTCCGTCGCCCCAACCGTCAGCAAATCCGGTAAATCCCGTGCGGTAAACGGTAACGCTTGTCCATCCGCTGTCCGAGGTGCTTCAATCTCCAAACTCAACAAATGTCCCGACTGACGAATCCGGACTCGATTTTTCCCCGGTATCGCCGCCATCGTAATGGTTCCTCCGGGTGCCCGGATTTCTCCCGTATTGACCACCGTACCACCCAGCAGGGTTAAGGTTTGACCTTCCAGCACCTCCAAGTTACCAGCATTAATAATACTTCCCGGTTGCATCGAATCAAACGCAAACTGACTCGGTGTACCACTTAAATTCGAGTAGTCATTCTCACCAAACCCATTGAACCAATACCCATTCTCAAACCCCACACCCGTCGCCGTTGTCAGCGTAAACGCCGCCGGAACATTAATTTGAGCCTCTGAACCCAGCACCCAACCCGCCGGATTCATCAACACTAAATTAGAGTTACCCCCCATCACCTGAATTAAACCATTAATCTGAGAGGCATCACCGCCAACAACTCGCCCGATAATATGCTGAATCGTAGGATTCGATAAAAAATTGGCAATTTGACCCGAATCTAAGCCAAACTGCTCAAAACTGTGGAACAGATTTGCCCCATCTCCCGAAAACGTGCCACCGTGGATATCGAAGCGGTTTCCATCCGGTGTTACCATCGTCCCCGTATCATCTGCTGCTGGAGTAATGGATTGAGCATCGGTAGAGGAAGGAGTGAGCATTCCTGCCAACAAGACAAGCAGAAAAGTCCAAACCGGGCGAACTTTAGGATACGGCATGGTTCAATACCCTTTTACGCTCTCTAAGGAAAAGTTTCCCCCATAAACTGACTTTTTTTGCCAAACGACCAAAAAACTTAACAAATCCGGCGTCTTCTTCTCTAGAGTCAACGGCTATAGCAGTAGACACATCGATTAGGACTTTCGGCATCATTGTAGAGACGTTCCATGGAACGTCTCTACATAAATCATCTGTCCTAACAGCTATATCGCTACCCATTTCCAATTTAAATGCGTAATAGTTTAGCCGAGGTAATGGTGTGTTACGCTACGCTCTCCCCACGATGGCGGCGTGGCACACCTTAATTGGTGGATTAGCATTGTAGGGGCGCACCGACGTGCGCCCGATTTAATTGTCTGTTAAATTTATTCCACGTAGTGCGAGCATCTTGCTCGCTACCCATTCCCAATTTAAATGCATGACAGCTTAACAAACCAAAACTGATTTTAGACCGCTCCAGCATCAAAGGAATTAACAAAAGCGCCAGTTAACTTTCCACATCTGTATCAATTTCCACGTCGAGGGTTTCTTCATCAATGCGGACATACAAAATATTCGGCTGACAACACACCTGACAATCCTCAACATACGATTGCTGAGATCCAGCACTAATGTCAATAAAGGTGACATTGGCTTCGCCACAGTAGGCGCAACTGTATTCGGCTGTGTTTTCCATGATGACGACTGATAACGTATAGATCAGTTAGGGGTGAGATCGGGCGGGTTTTGTTGTTCGGTTATTGGTGACTATCGAAATTGAGTGGCTAAACCCGCCCCTACAATTTCCTAAACCCGCCCCTACCATTGATCTATGACTGATGATTGCGTTCCCAAAGTTGATGGAGAATTTGGACATGAACCTCACGAGTAATCGGATAAAAATAGCTAAAAACCAAACCGCAAATTAAGATCAATGTCGGTAACGGACCAATAATCATCCGGATGGCGAACAACGGCATCCCGATTAAATAAACCGCTTTTTTGCCGACTCGCTTACTCACAAAACTCCAAATAAACATCATCATCAGTGCCGTTCCTTGCACCGCGATCGCGACTTGGGTAAAGTGGTGATCAGGTAATCCCATCCAGTTAATCACAAAGTAGGGCAAAATCGCAGCAGTGATCTGTACGCCTAACCAAGAGCAAAGATAAATGCCCATGACATACAAAAAGGGGCGATTGGCAAAAATATAGCCAATTTGCGATCGCCAAGGTAACGATGGGCGTACCGGCGCATTCACTGTATCCGTTGCTTGCTGATTGAGGACAACCCGATGAGTTCCTAAAACACTGACGTAGACAGATACAACAGCACAAGTGGCACAGACAATTCCTAACACTAAATATTTTTGGCTAGGGTGTTCCACTACAGAAAAGATAACTTGAGCCAAGACTAATGCCAAAATTGCACCGCCGACAGAAAATGCCGATTTAAAACTGATCAAGCTAGTTCGTTCGTGATAATCTTGAGTCAGTTCGGGAGCTAGGGCAGAGAAGGGCAGCAGCACTGATGTAAACGCGGCATAAAATAGAACCCCTAAAACACCGTAGTAACCGAATAAAGCCTGCTGATTCAACGTTACATCTTGACTAAACGTCGGCACAATCCACAGCAACCCAAAAAAGAGTCCCAAAGGAACCGCGCCACAGACAATCCACGGATACCGCCGTCCCCAAGGCGAACGGGTGTGATCACTAAGCCAGCCAATCAGCGGATCATTAATCGCATCCCAGGCTTTGCTAATCAGCATCACAGTCCCCGCTTTACTCGCACTAAGTCCAGCGATATTCGTGAGAAAAAATAAGAAGAAAAAGGATAAAATATTGCCAGGAATCGCGGCTGATAACTCACCTAATCCATAGGTGAACTTGGTGGTAAAACGCAGCGTTTTAGTCTCTGGCTTCGGTAAGGCAGATGAGGGAGAGTGATCCATAGCGTTAACTTTAGAGTTTGTAGTAAGCGCTTTAGCGCTGATCTCTCTTGGACTGACAACAAAGCCAAAGCCTTATTATTACTACCTTATACCCCACACCCTATCTACTTGGAAAGTAGCGTGTCACTCCGTCAGGTTTATGGCACTAAAGTGCCTACTACGAGCAATGGCACTAAAGTGCCTACTACGAGCAATGGCACTAAAGTGCCTACTACGAACAATGGCACTAAAGTGCCTACTACGAACGGAACGAACGCGATCGCCTGATCAATTACGTCTGACAATTTTGCTTCCCCTGACATCCCAGAGGATAGGCTGAATTGTAGGTATGCGATCGCTTACCAAACCAACTGTACCGATTATCACGCACCTGTTGATAGGTGCGATCGCCTAGCCACTTCATTCCCGGCATTGTCCGATACGCTGAGACAAATACCTCTCCCATCGGCAACAGACGCCCAATTTCCTCCGCCGCCTCACTCCCTTGCCACCGACGTTCCGGGGATGCCCCATCAATGAGAATCATCCCTAGTTCGCAGTCTTGGGAAGTCACACCGAAGGTTTCACAGGTGGCTTCATCCTGCATGGGAATGTAGTCAAACTGCTGTCCTTGATCCAGATTTTCCAGAAGCTGCACCAACGTGACACAAAGATTGCAGTTGCCGTCGTAAATAACGTGATATCGCATCAAAGGGGTTAATCGCACTCCTTATGAGTTATCTTTATTTATTTTATCTCTTCCTATAGGATGATAACAAAAACAAGCAATAGTGTTAATTTATATCTATTTATATATTATGTTTATGGTGGTAAGTGCTTTAGGCTAATAAGATAGTGTTAAAATTCAGAAATTTACATAGAGGTAAGTTAGTTAATAAGCCCAACTCTTCTAAGTCAAAGGAAATAGCAGTACCGTTGTAAAAAAAATTACCAACCTAATTTGGTTTATGTCTTTTGAGGGATTAAATAAAAATCTTTTTTGTGTAATCTGAAATTAGAGTGCGAGAGTTGAACTCTCAAAACTCGGAATAAAGAAACACGGAGACCAATCTATGAATCTCATCAAAATAGAAAAGTTTTACCCCAATTATAAAGAACAGATTTTTGGTGGCGATGACATTAAAGGATATGATGTCTACACAGATCGTGAAGAGAAAATCGGTGAAGTTCATGATGCTCTTCTAGATGAAACAGGTCATTTCCGGTATCTAGTCATTGATACAGGGTTCTGGGTCTTTGGTAAAAAGGTCTTGTTACCCGTGGGTAATGCCCGGATGGACTATGATCGTCATCGGGTTTATGCGATCGGTATGACAAAAGCGCAAGCCGAAAGCTTACCGGAATACCATGACAACATGACCATTGACTACGACTACGAAGAACGAGTCCGCAACGTCTACCGACCAACGGCTGCTAATCGTTCAACCGCAGCAAAATCGGCTCAAGCAACAAGCTATAATCGCGACACCTACACGTATGATCATGAGCCGGAACTCTACGCCACCACGGAGCAGAATCATAAAAATCTCAAGCTGTATGAAGAAAAACTGATTGCCAACAAAGACCGTTACAAGAGTGGCGAAGTTGCTCTGGGTAAGCATGTAGAATCTGAAACGGCTCAGGTATCAGTTCCTGTAGAAAAAGAACGGGTGGTCATTGAGCGTAATACTCCTGCTGAAGCCCGCGAAGTTCAACCCGGTAATGTTGACTTCCAGGAAGGTGAAGTGGCTCGCATGGAAGTTCATGAAGAGGAAGCCAATATCGATAAGAAAGCCTTTGTGCGGGAAGAAGTTGGTGTCAAGAAAGAAGTTGAACGTGACACTGTAGATGCCCAAGAAAAGGTTCGCCGCGAAGAATTAGACGTTGATGTAGAGGGTAATCCTGTAGTCAAAGGTCGTCAGTAGAATTCTGTCTGAAAACCATTAAATTTCACCGATTGAACTAAATAAATTGGTGGATACGGGGGTGGGCATTGCCCACCCTACGTTTAATAAGTTTGGCTAGGTTGCATGAATTGAGTCGGAGAGGTAAACGATGATCCAAGAAGAACCTAAAGGAAGTTATACAAAGGAAAAAATTCAACAATTATTAGATCAATTTAGAGAAAGATTCACCTTCTTTACCATCGTAAATCAAAAAGGTAAAGTATTGGGGCGGGTTGAGGATTTCTGCGTCGCCAAAAATCATCGCCTTTATATGGTAATGTCTACCCAAGGGGCAAACAGTGACTCTCCTTGGTTTCTCCTTAGTCGCCAGCACATTCAGACCATTGAGCCAGAAAATAGAGCTGTAATTGTTGACCTATCACCAGCCGAACTTGAATACTTGCCTGTTTATCAAAAAAATGACGTAACCTCTACAAGTGCTGGGGATTCGGAAAAGCCTATAGAAGTTGAACAGAGAGTGAATCCTGATCTGGATCAGTCTGATCAGACGTCAGAGATAGTCGAAGAAGACATGATTCGCTTACTAGAAGAACAGTTAGTCGTCAACCGCAGTAAGCAGAAAGTCGGCGAAGTCGTTGTTCGCAAAGAAATTGAAACCCGTATGGTAGAAGTTCCAGTACGACGGGAAAAATTAATTGTTGAACAAGTTGGCGCAGACTCGAAACCACTGGCAGAAATTGATTTAGGCAAGGGAAAGGTTACAGGTGTTTCTGATAGTGTAGAGACAAGTCCTCAGACAACGACTACCGTCAAGGGTGAATTTGTCTCGCCTAAAGCCGCCAGTGATCTTTTAGCCGCGATCGCGCTACAAGATAATCACGGTTGTGCTAATGTGCGTGTAGAGCTAGTGGTGGACAATCCAGAGCTTCAGGAAATGTACCAAAAGATGTTTGATCGCTGCCGTGGAAGTAGATAGAAAGCAGGGGAAGCGGTGTAGAGACGTAGCATGCTACGTCTGGAAGATGGGGAAGATGGGGGAGTAAACGAATGACGAATGACGAATGACGATCTCCACCGTTAACTTTTATTGTGCCTACCTACTGATTAGATGACAAACTAAACCAAAATGGTCAGATGGGAAAACATTAGGACAATTCGGGGAAATAGGTTCTAATCCCAAGCGTTCAATGGATTGCGGCTGCCAACTTGAAGCAGTTGAACGGAGTAAGATGCGGTCAAAGCGGACTTTTTTATGTTTTTGTTTTTGCTGTAACCGCATGACATTAATATCTGTATCTTCCGTATAACCCGGTTCATTCTCTCTAAGAACTGCCCACAGATCTTGATAGCGAGGGTCAAGATTACGGTTTTCATCTTGCCAAGACGAACAAAAATTAAAGTCTCCCATCAGTACAGTATGATCGGCGTGTTCTAAGAGGGGAAAGATATCAGCAAGCTGCATGGCACGGATGGGGGCAAACTTCTTTTTACTTTCTAAATGAACTGTAGCAATATTAAAATTTTGTCCATTAAGCCGCAATTGGGCACAGAGAAATTTGCGACTCATTTGGCTAATCAGATCACAGAAAAATAACCGATGAATGGGAAGCTTAGACAGCAGGAGAACGCCATAAGGATTCACCGTTTCTCCGGTGGTGTCGGAACTATAATAATTGGTTCTGATCCAGTCTTGCTCTAAAATGAGTTTGAGAGAGGGTGGTGTCACCTCTTGCAACGCGATCGCGTCAGCCCCGCAGTCTTGAATTAGCTTCAGTATTGCCTCGTGGCGTTGTTGGCGATGATAGTCAGAAAACCAGATATTATAGGTGACCAGTGTTAGTTCACTGGTTTTTGTGTCACTGACAACATCGGTTGATTGAGTCCACGCTTGTTTTTCAAAATCAAACCTCTTGGGGTTGAGTTCTTGTAGGTGTGGAGGAATCTGAGCCTTAGTCATAAACGGTTAGTGATTCAATTACTATTACTTTTAGAGTAAGGATTCCCTTTCGTCAATAAACAGGGATTGCGGCGGATAACCGATCAAAAAAAGCTATCCTATTTGCCGGATAAATGATCAACCCGGATCAGTTTTTTCCGGATTTCTGCTAGTCTTGGTGTCTTCGGTTACAATGGTCGCGGTCAATCTGTAGGAAAATAAGAGTTCAAAACACGACCAGGCAAAACTCTGTCTGTGGATAAAGCAAATTCATGAAACCCCGAATCATCGTTTGTGGCTTGGGTCGCACTGGCTATCAAATTTTCTCACTATTAAAGCAACAGGGCGCCTCTGTTGTTGGAATTAGCGATCGCCTGGTTCCGGGTAACTGTCAGGATCTGATTATCGGCGATTTTCGGGCAGCCGCCACCCTACTCGCTGCTGGGATTCAGGAGGCGCAAACTCTAGTCCTCACCTCTAGCGATGATGCCTTGAATCTGGCGATTCTCACCCAAGCCCGAGTCCTTAATCCCCGGATTCGGATTATTAATCGGCTATTTAACAACAGCTTAGGCGATCGCTTGGATCAGATCCTGCCTAATCATGTCAGTCTCAGTGTCGCCGCATTAGCCGCCCCGGTGTTTGCCTTTGCTGCGATGGGGAATCAAGCGATTGGGCAACTGCGACTCTTTAATCAAACGTGGCCCATTCACGAAGAATACATTCATGACTCTCATCCCTGGAACGGGCGTCAGTTGAGTGAGTTGTGGGACGATCGATCGCGGATGTTGATCTACTATCGACCCCGGAAAGGGCAGGTGAGTTTAGTGTCGGCTGTTGTGCAAGAACAAACATTACAACCGGGCGATCGCTTGATTGTTGGCACTCAACCCAATGTCCGCAGCCGTCGAGGGTTGTGGCTACGCCGACTGTTTAAGGTTCTCACAAACCTGAAACAGTTTCAACACCATGGTCAACCCATTCTCGCTGGAACTCTCGCCCTACTGCTAACCATTTTTATCGCTACACTCACTTATGTTAGTGTGCAGTTGAATACCTCAATTGTTGACGCCCTCTATTTTTCCGTGGGTATGATTACTGGGGCGGGGGGGAAAGAAGAAGTGGCAGAATTAGCCCCCGACAGCATCAAAGTTTTTACGGCGGTGATGATGCTAGTTGGGGCGGGTGTGATTGGGATTTGTTACGCCCTACTCAACGATTTTATTTTAGGCACTCGGTTTAGTCAATTTTTAGATGCTGCCCGGGTTCCCAGTTGCCATCATTATATTGTTTGTGGTTTGGGGGGTATTGGTGTCCAAATCATGAATCAACTGCACACTCATGGCTATGACGTGGTTGTTATTGAACCTGATACCCACAATCGATTTCTCGGTGTTGCCCGTTCCTTGGGAGTCCCGGTGATTATCGGTGATGCGAGTTTGGCAACTAATTTAAAAGCGGCGAATATCCATACAGCGGAAGCCTTATTAGCAGTAACCAGTAGCGACATGACCAATGTCGAAATTAGTTTAAGTGCCAAAGCCTTAACCCCCAATTTACCCATCGTGGTGCGAAATCATGACCCTCAATTTGCCCGAGGGGTGCAGCAAGTGTTTAATTTTGAAGTGGTACTTAGTCCCACTGAATTAGCCACACCTGCTTTTGCCGCCGCCGCCTTAGGGGGGCGTATTTTAGGCAATGGTATGACCGGGAATACTCTTTGGGTAGCGTTGGCAACAACGATTACGCTAAAGCATCCATTCTGTGGACGCCGGGTGAGAGATTTAACCCTGGATATTGAGTTTGTTCCTCTATACATTGAAACCCGACATCAAAAGCTTCACGGTCGAGATTTATTGGAAACCGCGTTAGCAGCAGGTGATGTTTTATACTTGACCATGCCCGCGTCACAATTAGAACAGTTGTGGCGAGTCACCCCTTCTCAGTTGTTGGCAAGTTGAAGCTGGGGAGTGTTGAATGTTGACCCTTCGCTTCGCTAATTGGACTAGGTGTGCCAAACCACTCCACAAGCCCCATTGCGTCAACGTACTAATTCTTTAGATAGAGAGATTAATAAATCAAACTCCTATTTTAGGAAGAGGAACATTCTCTCCCAGTTTTTTAGGATTGATAGTAACGTCGAAATTAAGAATGTAATTATGCCATCTGAAGAACAAACATTTAAAGGTAAACAGACTACAACCGCTGCGGGAGCTAGAACAACAGGTATTGAGACTAAAAATCCTCAAGCCGATGAGCAAGCTTCTCAGAAAGATCCGGAAACCATCGCGGAAGCTGAAGGTGGAAACAAGCGTGTAGAAGGCGACCCCAATCAAGGGACTGACTCTCGTTAATAGTCTTCCGGATTGGCTAGATTTGCAAACAGCCTAAACGAATAAAACTGGTAGAGACGTAGCAGCCTACGTCTCTATTCTAGTGGTGTGGCACAGCTAATTTCTAGATTTAGATTCTTTTGGGTTTCCTGGCGTCAACCCAACCTACTGGACTGACACAGCTAAAATTGTGGGATAGATTTGACGGTTAAACTGGGCGCAAGCCTTGCGCCCCTACAATTCTAATCCACCAATTAAGGTGTGCCACGCCACTACTGGACTGACACAGCTAAAATTGTGGAAGAGATTTGACGGTTAAACTGGGCGCAAGCCTTGCGCCCCTACAATTCTAATCTACCATTTTAGCTGTGCCACGCCACTACAATCTATCTATACAACCCTTTTAGCTGTACCACGCCACTACGGAACTGGACAATCCCCTAGCGGCTCAACAGGCAATTGTGGTATAGAAATTGCACCATTATTTGCCGTTGTATCGGCTTTGAAGGTACTGTCAGGATCGGTGTAATTTAGTGAAAAGCCATTCTCGCTAGTATTATTACTTAAATCTAAACAGATAGTCGATTCCGGGTCAGGATTAATAAGGTCTGCTCCTGTCTGTACTAAAAAATCATTAGGATTGTTAACAATACCTGGGTTTCCTGTGAATATATTGAATCGGACACCCGCAAAAATTTCAGACTGATTCTCCGCTGCTATAAACGCACCAAAACGAGCATTATCCATTACTGTATTTCTTTCCAGCAATAGTTGAAGCGTTGCATTATTGAGTGCGTCTATAAAAATGCCATCGGGTTGGGGAAAATTTAGGTCAACGCCCTGGAAGCCATTCCTATCAACTTGATTATCAGTGATTGTCAGTCTCAGTGTAGCAGATTCTTGAATGCTAACACCGATACCGTGATGACCATTATTCAACATCTCATTGTTGTCAATCGTGACTCCTAAGTTTGAGTCTCCTATCATCAAGCCAGCAATCCCTAGAGTTTCGTTATCAGAAATCAGGTTATTTTGGATAATGACTTCCCCTTCAGCAGTCATCGTAGATTGTACAGTCATTCCCCGCCTCTGATTTCTAGTCAGGGTATTTTCGGCAATCGTTACCATTCCACGGGAATCTTCTAGGAACGTGAATATAATGCCATCCACCTGATTATTCAAAATAGTATTTTTTGTAATATTAAATCTTCCCTGGGCATTATCCCTTAGAAATAGGTTAATTCCATTAAACTGATTGTCCGATAGCGTATTATCTACAATCGTAACGGTTTCATCAGAATCTGCAAATAATCCCATGACAATCCCGTCTTCTTGATTACCCCTAAGATTATTGTTAGTAATCGTGACTCTTCCATCTAAATCATCTATTAGTGCCATAGAAATCCCATCAAATTGGTTGTCTGAAATTTCATTGTTGATAATTGTGACGCTTGAATTAGAATTGCTGAATAGCTCAGATAAAAGTCCGGCACTGCCATTGTTTTGACTTGTATTATCCTTAATATTAAAGTTAACATTGACAGCATTAGCCAATCTGAAACCAATGCCGTTAAGGAGATTATTCGCCAGGACATTTTCCGAAACCGTTACTGTACTGTCCTCAGTATTAAACAGAACAATACCCATCCCATCGCCTGTCGTATTGACAATCTGATTCCTGACCAGGTTTAAGTCAACCGAACCCGCCGTATTGCCAATAAAAAATCCGCTATTACCCAAACCACCTGTCGTATCAATACTATTATCAGTAACGGTGACAGTTCCTGTCGTCTCCAGTAGCACTATACCAGCTTGAGTTGAATTCGCGATCGCGTTCTCCCGAATCGTGACTGTATCAATCTCCCTCCCCTCAATCGCAAACGTACCTGCATCAGGGATATAAAACCCAGATAGGGTAGTTTGATTCCCCATCGTTACCGAAGCCGCCGCGCCTGGAGTAATCGTGGGGAGTACCCCTGCACCCGATAGCGGTAATTGCACGATCCCTCGTTCTACAGTATCCAATTGCTGAATGGGACCGGTGGATAACACCTGCACTTGATCAGGAATTGTAAACGGTGGAATTCCTGGATTGGTTCCGGGTTGTACATAAACAATATCATTACCATCGGATATCGTTTGAGTTAACCCATTCTCAACAGTACCCAAGGGATTTTCAAATGTACCATCTCCCCCCATTTCACCCAAAACAACATGCTGGAATACATAAGGTTCCCCTGTTTCCGGATTTCTCGCTGGTACCTCTTGAAAATCATCTTGATGATCAATCACAATCGCATTCGTTCGCTGTACCGATTCTGCTAATCGTGCCCAAACTTGATCCTCTTCATCCGCTAACCCCTGAGGGCGATTTCCGGGAAATGTTGCACCCACGGTAAAAACCAGATTCGTGCCAAATAAATCATCATTTTGCAAGGACAACCCCAGATTAAAATTATCTGAGGGACGCGCTTCCAATCTCACTCGCCATCCCCATATCTCTGAAGTCCCTTCCGCATCATACCAATACAATCCCCCATAGCCGCGTAGATCCCCATCTGTGCCAATTTGAGCAAGTTTTGCCCCAACTTCTGCATCCCATCCTCCCATAGCGGCTTCTTTATTTTGCCCCTGTTCTAAAATCAAGAAATTGCGGCGAAAGAAAATATCTCGCACCCCAGCATCACCGACTCCCTGGCGCGTATCGCCAATAGGTAAATAACCATTCACCCGAAAATCCCAAACCGTACCTAAACTTTCTATCCCTAACCCCAGTTGGTTAAATGTATTGTGACCCGTATGGCGGTTATCATAACCAATATAACCGCCCCAAATGCGATGGGAATTGGCATTATAGGTACGATATCCCAGAATCAGATTCCCCCCCAAATTGGCATCATCATTATCCAGGAATAATCGCCCTTCCAGAAACGTTAGAGTCTCACCCGGCGTTTGTAACAGGGGGACAAATCCCTCTAAACGGGTAAATCCATCAAATCCACCGCCGGAACTCGTATGTCCAATTCCCAAACGGGGTGTAATTCTTAAAGGAGTCGCCGTTTCGGGTGTCTCTGTCTGTGCTAACATTGGTGGGCTAGAGAGAGAAAGTAAAAATATACTGATTAATCCCAGTTTTGTGGTATTCATTCGTCATCAAGTCCAATTAGCGTTTGTAGTAAGCGCTTTAGCGCAACTACGAACCTTCTGTCTGCTGCTATATTACTGCCTTTGTGACCTGTATCACTACCTAATTCTATCGCAGATCACGATTTTTTTTTATAGAAATCACCAACTACCTTTTATAACGATCACAAAATTGACCTCGAAAATCTTTCATAATTATGACAATTGAAAGAAACATTTAATAGTTGTCAAGCTAATGAACGCGACTCTGCCTCAGACCAACATCGAAGAGTTAGTGATTAAAATTTTAATGAATCGCTGCCTCACTCCCGCCGATCAGCAATTTTTAAAATGCGCTGTACTCTATAAAGATAGCTTAAATGAGCATGAACGAATTCTCATTGAACGAGTTTTTTATGGAATTCGGCATGGATTGCTGCAAATTCTTGAATCCACATCGGTTTAGAGATTCTTTTAAATAGAGAAATTCAAGACCATTCATTTAGTCAGTACAAAACAGCCAGAGCAGATACCATAAACCTGACAGCCTTCTGCTCTCTGCTGTTTTGTCCTAGGAGTGTATCCTACCATTAGGCATAATAGTTCCAACTAAGGAGGCGTCACTTAAATCCGCTCCCGTTAAATTCGCGCCAATTAAGTTAGCGCCCTTGAGATTAGCATGACTCAAGTTAGCATCCGTTAAATACGCCAAAAGCAAACCCGCTCGCTTGAGATTCGACTGGGCTAAGTTAGCATACTCTAAGTTTGCCTCTAGCAAATTCGCCCCTGACAAATTGGCTTTATATAAATTAGCTTGGTTTAGATTGGCTTTGCTGAGTTGGGCGCTTTGCAAATTGGCTTTTTTGAGGAGCAATTCACTCAGATTGGCGTGACTCAGATTGGCATTTTGCAAGTGAGCGCCAGTCAGATTTGCCCCCGTAAGATTGGCGTGACTCAGATTTGCCCCACTCAAGTCAGCCCTTGACAAATTAGCATGACTCAGGTCAGCGCCCTTGAGATTAGCATCACTCAAGTCAGCCTCTGTTAAATTAGCATATCGCAAATTTACCCGATGTAAATAGGCTCGAATTAAACAAGCGCCCGTTAGATTTGCTCGTCTTAAGTCTGCTTCACTGAGAATGGCTCGATTTAAGATGACTCCCTTCAAGTCTGCGGCTTTGAGACTAGCCCGACTTAAGCTAGCTCCCGTACAATTTGCCTTTGCCAATTTTGCTCGTTTCATTTTGGCATCGATCAGACTTGTGCCAATTAAGGTAGCATATTGTAGATTTGTATCGAGTAGGATAGCGCCACTGAGAATCGCCCCACTCAAATCGGCTTCCTTGAGAATTGTAGCTGTCAAATTGGCTTGGCAAAGCGTGGCTTCAATTAATAGGGCATTCTTAAGATTAGCCTTGCTTAAATCTGCATCTTTAAGTTGAGCGCCAATTAGTTTCGCTTTGGCTAAATTCGCTCGCTGCAAATGGGCAGCACTCAAATTAATCCGATTCAGATTTGCTTGCGTTAAATTGGCTCTGCTCAAATTCACGCCAGGAAAATTTCGTTCTCCCGTTTCATGCAAACTCAGAAGTTTTGCTGTAGTCAAACATTGACTTGATTTCATAAAAAATGCTGGTTTTTATGGATTTTGGCTAGCTACGGGCTATCTATTGTGCTTTGGTTTTGACAAAAGCTTGTCAATTAGGATTTGTATTTTCCCTGATTTCAATTATGGATAAATCCCGAAAACAATAAGCTTGCCCTCAGTGGGGATTCAAAGCCTGTAAATTGGTTTAATTTAGGAATGAATTTTAAGGTCAATTCATTCCCTGTCTCTAGATAAGGATTGAATTATGAGTGCCACAGCTACCGACTTATTTCGATAGACTAATCGTTATTAATGATGATTTTTGTTTTCAAATCACTGAATAGAAATACAGTCGTGGCAACTCTTTTGGTATCACCTCCAAAAGTTGGCATGGTTAAACCCGAAGCAATAGGTGTAATTTATCGCCATTCTCGGTTTTGTTTCTCACCCATTTCTGAGTTCAGTGCGGTGTAAATAAGTGAGCAGCGAATACCTCTGCCAAACGCCGTTACTTAGAAAAACTGAAGTTTTTTATTAGGGCAAACCAACGGGTTTCACTGTAAATGCGTTGAAGTGATATAAAGCTAATCGATATCCTGAGCCTGAACTAGCCGATAACTGCTCACTGATATTCGTTATTCCAACCGCTACAAAAAGTCTTTTCCTGATGATGAATTCTTGTGCCAACCAGGTCTGGGCATTAAGCTAGAGAAATCGCTGCTTGTTAATGCCCTAGTGAATGTTACTACTGCGCCCAAGTCTTGAGAAGGCGTCATACCATTGGAGTTGAATTGCGTTAGTTTGGTGTTTATTACAACTGCTCGCCCAATTGTCAGTTACGAGCAAGGGGCTTCCGTCGATAGCCATCAGTTTCCCACTTAGAGGCATCCTCAGGCTATACGTTGTCAACAGGCTGACTTCGATTGGCTGAATTGATGGCGAGGAGCCACGTTGATCAAACTTATCCGATATAATTTTGCTAACTTATGCTAACAATGCACTCTAAAAGACAAGCTCTTAGAGAGGGGATATCTCCCAAAGCCCGTAGGAAAATCCCACGAGCGCCGTTAATGTCCCTGTCCATCCGAAATCCATCACCACCAACAATGACCTTCTTTCCACCAAGATTATAAATGATTTCACCTGTCCAGCTTACGGTTTTGCTGGTGTAGGCTTCATTACAATCAAGTACGACTTTGCCCGTCTCAAACGCTTTGTGCTTCAAAAACCTCTCAAAGCGGTAATGTGCCCAGGACAGCATTTGTCTAACTGATTTAGACCTGAGCTTTCTTGTGGACTTAACCACCATTTGAGACACGTCAAACGTCGGAAGTAAAATGACATCAAAGTTATCGACTAAGAATCGAGCAACTTTGTGATGCATCTC